>CAYJTA010000058.1:2187-6439 GCA_964372825.1 uncultured archaeon
GATGCCATCAACTTCCAGAGCGCAAGGAGAGGCTATGAATCTGTCGATGTGCCGCAGATAAGGGTGAACAGGATCAACTATGTCCTCTCCCACCTTACTGATTTCAGGGTAATAGGGGACTTCCATTCGCATCCTGATTATCCCTCAAAGCTGAGCCCCACAGACAAGGCCGACATAAAATCAGGGGGCATGGCATTATCTGTCCTTGTGGTGGTAAGGAAGGCCAAGAGGAAGGCCCACAGATGGGAGGCAAAAGACAAAACCCTGAGGGGCTTCGTGGGGAACAGATTCCATGTGGAAGTCATAGCTTTCGAGCACGACAGGAAAAAGGACAGGTTCTTCAGGATAAAGATAGTCTGCCCCTATCTGAGGAAATTGAACAGGCTCGAGGACATGCAGAAGCCAATGGCCAAGTGAGGGTTGTTCATGGCATATAAGCCGGCATGAGAAGGTATTAACCGGAGGCCACATTTATGATATTCCCGCAAACAAAGGCGGCAGGCAGAACAGGCTTTGTGATGATTGCCCTCTCCCTAATCATTATCGCTGTCCTCTATCTCCTCACATCAGAGGTTGTCAAACTAACCTCGCTCCTCCACAAGAACTGCCCCCTCCCTGCAGGCCTTTGCATATTCGAGAGGAGCCTTCCCATCGAATCCGCTGTTGGCTTTTTTGCCGCAATTACCCTGCTTTTGTTCGGACTTAATATCGAATATCATGCAAGGAGGGCAAAGGATTCAGGCGTAAAGCAGAACGAGAAACTCAAAAAGGCAGCAGCAAGCCTTGCAGGCGACGAGAAGCTGGTTTTCGAGGCAATAGCTGCAGAGGATGGCTTTGCCTTCCAGAACGAACTCGCCACTAAGCTCTGTATGTCTAAGGTAAGGATTACAAGGGCCCTTGACAAGCTTGAAGGAAAAGGCCTGATTGAGAGGAAGAGGAGAGGCATTACGAATGCTGTTGTTTTAAAGCATGGGTAAGAAGACATGAAAACCCGCATAAAAGAGAAAGAAAGGAAAGTGGCTATCAGGATATCAGACAAAAACCTCTTTTTGAGGTATGCGATACCCTGCACCTCAACCCTCCTGAGAAGAGGCAGCATTGAACAGAGAACCGTTGATGTGCTTCTTGATTTTGTCCTGGAAAAAAAGAGGATTAAAATAGAAATTGACAGGATATTTCCTGTGGCCTATGATGCCTGCAGAAAAATAGCAATGGGAAAGGGAAAAGGGGAAATAGGCCCTGATGAAATAAGGGAGTATTTCTGGAGGCAGCATGATGATGTCATTGAAAGGAGGTTCGTGGAGAAGGGGGATTTTGACAAAGAGGCCTGCAGGATATGGGCCGGAAAGGTGCTGAGGCCATTGGAAGGCAATAAGGCAGAGGTGCTGACCCAGAGAGGGAAAAAATTTTTCAGGTCAGATTTCGAGCCAAAAATGCAATCAGGAGACTATGTTCTTGTCCATTACGATTTCATCACAGAGAAGGTTTCAAGGGACGACGCAAAAACAATCTGGGAAGCCAGGAACAGGCGGTTTGGGACAGAAAACCCACTGCCATGAATTTATATCACCAATCCCACTATAGGGCGGTGAGGACATTGAACAAAGAGCAGAAGGGCACGATTCTCGCATTCCTGGCAGCAGCAATAAGCGGATTTGCCATTTTCGCCAACAAGATATTCATAGTCGACCTTGATCCCGTGGTATTCACGTCTGTAAGAGCAATGCTTATCGGCGCCCTCTTTTTCCTCATCTCCCTTTACACATTCGGCTGGAAACTCGAGAAATTCAGGAAAGTCAACTGGAAATACATGCTGGCCATAGGCATCATAGGAGGAGGTATAGCATTTTTGCTGTTCTTCTCCGGCCTGAAGATCACCACTGCAGGACGGGCCGCATTCCTGCATAAGACCCTGCCCATCTATGCTACTCTTCTTGCCTACATTTTCCTGAAGGAAATCATAACAAAAAAGCAATTGGTCTCCCTTTTCCTGATGCTTATAGGCCTCGCGGCCATAACCTCAGCTGCCATACCTCCTTCCGAATTCTGGACAAATCCGGCTTTGGGCGATCTGCTGGTTATAGCGGCCACTATCCTGTGGGGCGTCGAGAATGTGATAGCAAAAAAAGCGATGCTGCAGAAGGAGTCCAATTTCGTCGTGGTGTTTGCGAGGATGTTCTTTGGGGCTGTATTTTTGTTTGGAGTGATGCTTTTAATGGGCAAAATTGAATTGCTGTTCGCAGTAAAACAATCCCAAATATTCAATCTTTTGGCCTCGGCCGCAATCCTGGCAGGATATGTCCTCACCTACTACTGGAGCCTGAAATACATCAACCTGTCGAAAGCAGCCGCCATACTGCTGCTTGCGCCTGTCATAACGCTTGCCCTGAGCATGGCCTTCATGGGCGAACAACCTCCACTTCTCCAGTTCGCAGGCTCGGCCCTTATCCTGGCCGGGGCAGCCTTCATAGCAGGCGTGAAAAGCGAGATGGAGCAGCCAAAAGCTGTATGACAGGGATTCGCACTGAATTATCCAAAAATAAGGGGGTGACAAAATGGATATGAAGAAAGGGGTGATCACAGGTGTTGTGGCAGGCATAGTCATGATAGCGCTGGGTTTCGTCTTCATGACAGCCACAGGGACAAGCGACTGGTACCAGAAAACATTCCCAGTGATGTTTTCCCAGCAGGCAATGCCGTTCTTCATACTGTCCATCTTCCTGGCGGGCCTGTTCATGGGACTTGTGTATTCAGTTGTAAACACTGCAGTGCCCGGCGACGGCTGGAAGAAGGGAGCTTATTACGGCTTCCTTGTGTGGCTGCTTGCAGGGACGATGTGGCCAGTCATGATGATCGGCTTTGCTGGGGCCAGCATCTGGCTGGTTGAGCTGGTAGCAGGCCTGATAGAGTACCTGATAACAGGGGCAGTGATTGCCATTGTCTACAGCAAGCTGAAATAGCCAACAGAAAATCCTTGCTGGAAGATCAAATGCAAAAGGATGCTTGCAGCTTTGTATTCACTGCGTCATAAAGAGACTGTTGCCTGCCGAAAATAATAGTCCAAACAATGACAAAACCCTCAGCTACAGCTTTCAATCCTTGATCTTCCTGTGCATCCAGTAGCTCTCGATGCTGTCAGCGCTCACCCAGTGGGTCTCAGTCCCTCCGTCTATCCGGATTAATAAAGACGGCAGCCAGAATCAGATATGGGACATGTCATCTATGTCTTTGGCAACCCATTGCTGAAAGAGGATAGCGTGCCGCTTAAACTGCTGACTCGCCTGAGAAAAGAGTTCCCTGAAATTGATTTTGTTGAACTGGATCCTTCTGATAATATCCATGAACTGGGAAAAGAATTGGCCATAATAGACACCGTAAAAAACATGAAAAGAGTCAGAATCATAGAAAATATAGACTCAATAGAGGCAGATAAAATTTATTCCCTGCATGACTTCGACCTTGGCCAGAACCTGAAGCTTCTGAAAAAATTGGGAATGATAGAAAAGGTAAGGATAATCGGGGTGCCGATGGGAATGAGAAAAGAAGAGGCCTTGGAGCAAGTTAAGTATTTGCTGAGGAGTCATTTTGCCAAATCAGAAAATTCAGGCTCAAAATTCTAGCCTGTTCACCCACTCGGGTATTTTCCCATCCTCAATCTTATCGTACTGCGGCCAGTATGGCTTGATATCGATTACTGGCGTGCCATCCAGAACATCGAGGCCTTTCACTTTTATCCTGTTTCCCTTGTGCTCCAGCAGCCTGACTGTTGTCATTCCGATTGGGTTCGGCCTCTGGGGGCACCTGCAGGCAAAGATCCCCACAACCGGCACATTGGGGTTGCCCTGCGGCTGATGCTTTATCACATGGCCCTTCACCTTGTCCATCCAGTATACTATTATCACATGCGAATAGTCATCAATGCCGTCCAGGGCTTCAGTGAATTTCTCATCCACAATTATCTCAGAAATTTCATCTGCGAAGCCGCCAAATCTGAGTTTTTTAATGTTGTTTTTCACGAAGCCTATTGGCCTTAAAGTGATGTCTGCCATGATAATTATAGGTAAATAAACTCAGGCAATTTAAAGGCAATTCCAGCAGTTCTCAGCCTATTTACCCTTCAATGCCCTTGCCACCAGGCAGGAGATGGGCAGCAGGAAAACCACCACAGATATCCAGTCACAAAATTCTTGGCCCTAAAACATCCCCCAAGCCAGATACGCCCTCCCGGCCATAATAAGCGCTCCAGCAATCG
>CAYJTA010000059.1:0-6299 GCA_964372825.1 uncultured archaeon
ACTGTTTATATATCTTTCTGAAAATGCAGATTCTTTAGTTGTTTCACTTTAATTGTATTTTTAAATTCCTTTTCCAAATTCAACGGATATGAAAGCCTCTGCAGTGGCAAATTCGAACATAGCCCTGGCCAAGTACTGGGGGAAGAGAGATGCTAAATTAATGCTGCCCAACAACAGCAGCATAAGCATGACGCTTGACGGTTTGTTCAGCCATACTACATGCGAGTTTGACAGGAAATACAATGGCCATATTGTAATACTGGATGGAGTGGAACTTCCCGAGGGGGACGCAAAGCAAGAAGTCACAATACAGCTTGATGTCATAAAGGAAATGGCAAACATCAAGGGTTTTGCGAAAGTTGTCAGCGACAATAATTTTCCGACTGCTGCCGGTTTGGCAAGCTCGGCCTCCGGCCTTGCAGCTCTGGCCCTTGCCGGTTCAAAGGCTGCCGGCCTTGAATTGAACAAAAAAGAACTCTCAATATTGGCGAGAAGGGGCTCAGGATCGGCAAGCAGGAGCGTATACGGCGGCTTTGTTGAGTGGCAGAAAGGGGTTAAAGCAGATGGCTCTGACAGCCATGGTGTCCAGATAGCGGATGAGAATTACTGGAGAGAGTTTAGAATGGTTATATGCATTGCAAGTAAGAAAGAAAAAAAGATTAAAAGCAGGGCGGGGATGGCTCAGAGTGTAGCTACTAGCCCTTTTTATAAATCATGGATAGAATCAGTAGCGGATGACATGGAAAAACTAAAAAATGGAATAATAAAAAAAGATTTCGATCTTGTTGGAGCGACAGCAGAGCATAATTGCCTGAAAATGTTTGCGACAATGATAACAACCAAGCCGGCTATCATTTATTGGAATCCGACCAGCATGAGGCTGATTCATTCTGCCTTGGAATTGAGGGACAGCGGGATGAAATGTTATTTCACATGCGATGCCGGCCCGCAGGTAAAAATAATGTGCCTTGAGAAGGACTCAAAGGAGATTGCTGAGATGGCCTCCAAGACGGAGGGAGTGGAGGATGTCATTGTTTCAGGGCCCGGGAGGGAGGCGGAATTTGTCAACAGGCACCTGTTTTGAAAAAGGAAAGCTTGCGCTGAATGAAAGAGGAAATCTTCGACATAGTCGACTCAAACGACAAAGTAATAGGAAAGGCCACGCGACAGGAATGCCATTCCAATAAAAAGCTGATGCACAGGGGAGTGGACATATTCATCTTCAATTCGAAAGGCCAGCTCCTGCTCCAGAAAAGGAGCATGAAGAAAGATCTGTATCCGGGCGTGTGGGCAAGCTCTGCATCTGGCCATCTGGATTCAGGAGAGACATATGAGGAGGCGGCGGAAAGAGAGCTGAAAGAGGAGCTTGGAATAAAAACAAAATTTGCTCCTCTGGCAAAATACAAATGTATTCTGGAGAAGGAGAGTGAAATAGACATGCTTTTTATCGGCAGGCATGACGGCCCATTTTCAATCAGCAGGGAAGAGATTGATGAAGCAAGGTTCTTTGGCATGAGTTACATAAAAGAGAAAATGGCAGCCGAGCCTGAAATGTTTTCGGCAGGGTTCAGGAAGGCCTTCAGGGTCTATATTGGAGAGGATGGCTGATTTCATGCTGAAATTATGCATGGCATTGCTGGAGGTTCCGAAGGGCAGCCTTTGGCTTTTATATCAGCCCGATTCAAGATAAATGAGGTTCAAATGACAAAGATTTCAGCCCCGGGAAAGCTTTTTCTTGCCGGGGAATGGGCCGTGCTTGAAGTCGGGAATCCAGGGATAGTGGCCGCTGTTGACAGGAGGGTGTTTGCTGAGGTTGAGGAGAGGCAGGGGAATATACTTATTGGTCTGCCTGACTTTGGAATAGAAGGGATAGAGGCCGCATTTGACGGGAAAAACATTATATACAAATCAGAAGTTTCAGAGGAGCAGAAAAAGAAGCTGGCCTTCATAAAGGCCGCCATAGAGGCCGCTTTGCAATACCTTGGCCCATGGAGGCCGTTCAAGATAAAAAGCTATGGAAAGGATCTGGAAGCTGAAATTGACGGGGTGAAGAAAAAGATAGGCTTCGGCTCGAGCGCAGCTGCGGTTGTTGCTGCTGTAGCTGCTGTTCTTAAATTTCATGGGCTTGACATTGGTTCAAAAGAAGCGAAAAATATAATTTACAGGCTTGCGGCCATAGCCCATTATCTGGCGCAAGGAAAAGTCGGCTCGGGCTTTGATGTTGCCGCAAGCACATACGGAGGTATATTTGTCTACACCAGATTTGATCCTGACTGGCTGCTGGAAAGGATCAGGCTGAATGAAGGCATGAGGCCGATTGTCAATAGCATATGGCCTTCCTTTTCAGTTGAACCGCTTGCAAAAATAGAAGGCATGCGCCTGCTGATAGGCTGGACAAAGGAATCCGCCAACACTGCCGAGATGATAAGGCAGATGGACTCCTTCAGGAATTCTGACAGGGGAGAGTATGACAGGATTTATGGTGAAATAGCAGATACGGTGAGAGAAATCGTGTCAGCATGGAAAAAAGAAGACAGAAAAAATATGTTGGAATCGATAAAAAAGAACAGGCAGCTATTGAAGGGACTCGGGGAAAAAAGCAAGGTGAGCATAGAGACAGAGGGCCTGAAACAACTGGCTGAAATGGCAGAGGCCCATGGCCAGGCAGGCAAACTGTCAGGGGCGGGGGGAGGGGATTGTGGCATCGCTTTCTGCTTCGATGAGGATGCCGAAATCGGTATAATAGAAAATTGGGAAAAGGGAGGGATATATGTTGTTGAAGCTTCTGTCGATTTTGAAGGCGTGAGAATAGAGGATTGAATATGGTTTGGGGAGAATCGGAAAAATATGACTGAAGAAAAAATAATAAAACAAACTTCTGAATATATAAGAGAAAAACTGGATCATGAAGCATCAGGCCATGACTGATGGCATGTCTGGAGGGTGTGGAAAACCGCTGTCCGTATCGCCAAAAAGGAGGGAGCGGACCTCTTTGTCGTGCAGCTGGCTGCCCTTTTGCATGATATTGCCGACTGGAAGTTTAATGATGGTGATGTCTCCATAGGAGAAAAAGAAGCGAGAAAATTATTGGAAAAATTATGTGTCGAAGAACATGCCATTTCCCATGTATGCGAAATAATAAAGAACGTCTCGTTCAAAGGGGCCGGAGTAAAGGCAAAAATGGGGACAAAGGAGGGGATGATTGTTCAGGACGCTGACAGGCTGGATGCCCTCGGGGCCATAGGAATTGCAAGATGCTTTGCGACAGGGGCCAGGCTTGGCAGAGAGATTTTCAATCCGGAAATAAAGCCGAAAATCCACAAAACCTTTGAGGAATACAGGAAAGCGGAATCGCCGAGCATAAACCATTTCTATGAGAAGCTGCTCCTGCTGAAGGATCTGATGAACACGGAGACAGGGAAAAAAATTGCGGAAGAAAGGCACAGATTCATGGAACAGTTTCTGGAGACGTTTTTTGAGGAATGGGAAGGCCGAAGGTAGTTGCAGAAGTAATAAAAATCTTCGCTCCAAAACATGCGTATGCTGCATGTAGTGGGCGGCGGCTCCTATGGGGATGAGGGGAAAGGAAAGATATGCGCCTATCTTTCCCTGGCAGATGATTTCGATTATGTTGTGAGGGCCGGCGGAGGGCCGCAGGCGGGCCATACAATCTCCCCAGGCAAAAGCGTGAGGCAGGTGCCATGCGGACTTGTCAACAAAAGGTCAGGGCTGCTGGTTTCGAGAGGGACGATAATCAGCCCTGAAATTCTCCTTAAGGAAATGACTGAATATGATGTCGGGGATAGGCTGCAAGTCGATTACGGTTGCACAGTCATCGAGCAGCACCACATTGATGCGGAAAGGGAGCTTGTGCGAAGGATAGGGTCTGTGGGCACAGGAACAGGCTATGCAAGGGCTGACAGGGTGCTGAGGAAGGCGAAGCTTGCCAAGGATGTGCCCGAGCTGAAGCCTTTCCTTGCGGATGTGCAGAAAACTGTCCTTGGCGCCATCAGGGACGGAAAGAGCGTGCTTGTGGAGGGCGTTCATGGCTATGGCCTCTCGCTGTTCAATTACAAATCATATCCCTGTGTGACTTCTCAGGACACGACAGCCAGCCAGTTCGCTGCGGATGTGGGTATAGGGCCTCTGGATGTCGATGAAGTGACTGTCGTCTTCAAGGCATACACAACTCGGGTCGGTCCCGGGCCCATGAGGGAAGAATGGGACAAAGAGGAACTGGAGAGGAGAGGGCTCAGCGAGAAAGGGACTGTGAGCGGCAGGCCGAGAAGGGTGGAGCCATTCGATTATATGCTCGCACGTGAGGCTGTCCTAGCGAACTCGGCCACGCAGGCGGCAATGGCATGCGTTGACAGGCTGTTTGCTGGCAATGAAGGCGTAACGGAATACGGCAAGCTGACAGATGAGGCAAGACTGTTTCTGGATAATATTGAAAGGTATCTGGAAAAAAGGTCGGAGCATGTCAGAGGGATTAATTTGATTTCCACTGGCCCTGAGATTGAAAACACTATAGATCGGCGGACTGAGATGATTCAGGGTACATCTGAGTATGATGATCATTTAACTATAGAAGAGAAAGATGCATAAACACTATTTACGACTCAATAAATTCCACACCAAGTATGTTCTCCACTTCCTTCTTCCTCTCTCCGGTGAAGGTCTTGCCTGGGCCGTAGATCTGGTTGCTCTTGACGCCTGTTATTATCAGAAGGCTTCTTATTGTGTCGCCAAGCTCCTTGATCACCTGGGCCCCCCAGATTATCTTTGCATCGGAGTTGATCTTGTTTGCGACTGTTTCAACGATCTCCTGGCACTCCCTTATCGAAATGTTCTCCCCGCCTGAAACGTTTATAAGTGCGCCAGTGGCCCCTTCTATATCGACATCAAGGAGCGGGTTATGGAGGCTCTTCTCCACTGATTCCAAGGCACGGTTCTCTGTGTCGCTCTCGCCCATGCCTATCATGGCCAGGCCGCCTGAGCCCATGACAGCCCTTATGTCGGCAAAGTCGAGGTTAACTAGACCAGGCTTTGTTATCAGCTCTGCTATGCCTTTGACAGCATTCACCAGAACCTCGTCTGCGACCTTGAAGGCCGTTGTTATGCTGGCGTCTGGGACGATTTCAAGCAGCTTGTCATTCGGGATTACAATAAGGGTATCAACCACGCTCTCCAGATTTTCCAGCCCTTCCTGCGCATTTCTCAATCTCTGTTTCCCTTCCATCGAGAATGGGAGAGTCACAACACCCACCGTCAAAGCGCCTAATTTCTTGGCCACATCAGCTACTATCGGGCTTGCCCCTGTCCCTGTTCCCCCTCCTAAACCGCATGTGACAAAAACAAGGTCGGCACCTTCAAGGAAAGTCTTGAGGTCTTTCTTGCTCTCCTTTGCGGCCTCCATCCCGACTTTCGGGTTCGCCCCTGCTCCCAAGCCCTGCGTTATCTCCTTGCCTATAAGGGCCTTGTGGTCAGAATCAGTATAAAGCAGATCCTGGGCGTCTGTGTTGACTGCGACTGTTTCAGCGCCCACAATCCCAACGGCCATGAGCCTGGAAATTGTATTGTTGCCGGCTCCGCCAACCCCGACAACCTTGATCTCGGCCTTCCTTGCCTCAAGGATTTTCCTCAGCTCCTCGTCCTCCTGGGTCTCCTTGTCAACTTTCCTGCCCTGAAGCAATATTTCGGCCATTGAAGATCAAATTATACTTATAATAAAGGTTTTTAAAGCTATCTCGAACTATAAACAGGTGTTTATGGTATTGGACTGGATAGCGCTTTTGAGAACTGAACATCGTAAACAGGTGTTCACTATCAGCAGGAAATTCCTGAATTTTTCATCTGGAGGTTTTGACAACCATAAACAGGTGTTTATGGTTTTTTGAACCATTCTGCATCTATTATCAACTTTTCCTTTAACTAACAAAATAAATTTTAATCCCGAAAGCCTTTCTGAAAACTTCTGCTGAAATCTGATCAAAAAGAAAGTTTATTCTCTCAACAGTTTGTACACCTCGGCGGCTTTCCTGTAGTTGAGCTTCAGCATTGTGTGGCCGCCCAGCTCCTTGGAGAATTTCTCCGCAACAATGTACTGGCCCGCAAAGTCCTGCCTCCTCACATATTTGTAGACAGTCGACAGGGGCTCCTTTATCTGCCTTGCAAGCTTCCTCACCCAGACGCCCTTGGGATTGTCCTGAAGCACCCTCAGGATCTTCTTTGTGACATCCTTCTTGGTTGGGCCTTTTTTCATGAATTAATATTCGTAGACAGGTGTTTATAATCTTTCT
>CAYJTA010000060.1:0-6280 GCA_964372825.1 uncultured archaeon
ATTCCGCTTCTGGGTGGCGTTGGTGTAGGAGATTACGGAGACTGTCGGGGGTGTGTCGTCTACCGTAAGCGCTGCTGTAACTGAGCCGTTGGTGTTGTTCGCATTGTCGACTGCGAATATCCTGACTGTACATGAGGCGTCGACGGGACATCCGATGTTGAATGGGGTTGAATTGAGCTGGAAGTTGCTGGAACCTATATTTGTCATGGTGCGATTTGTCGCTCCGCCATCTCCTGATGCCCAGACCCAGTTGTTATTTCTGTTGGTGTCGTCGACCGTGGCATTTATTCTTATGGAAATGTTGTGCTTCGAAGAGGAGACATTCAGCGTAAGATTGCCAACCGAAGGGCTTGTCATGTCCACCACAATCCATGCCGATGTTGCATTGGGTCCCCAGTCGCCTGTTGCGTTCTGGGCAGATATATTGAAGCTGTAGTTTCCTTCTGCAAGGCTGGAAAATGCCGCCCCTGTTGTCGAATCGTTGGACTTTGAGTCTGCTATGGTGCTGTTAGCATTGAAAATTCTCCATATTGTGTAGTTTGCGGCTTCTGATGCTGCAGTCCAGTTGACTGAAAAGTTTCCTTCCTTATCATAATTGGCTGATGTATTGCTCTCGAAATGAGCGCCTGCTGGTGTGCCGGGAGCGGCAAGTGCAAGGTAAATATAGACTGTCAGAAGAGGCAAAGCGAATGTAAGCAGACCTAATAAGCTTATTTTTGCCTTTCCGCTTAAACCCATCATCACTATCAATTAAATTGTAGGTCGGCTGCTATAAAAGCATTACATGTGTATTCTGTTCGTGTATATATTAAATGCCATCGGCAAGAATAACTATGTTCAACATCACAGGCCTCGGAGGGTTCAGGGAGGTGGGAAGGCAGGCCATACATCTTGAATCAGGGGAAAACGGTTTCATATTTGATTATGGCCTCAATGTGCAGGACATGTCAGTACCTCTGCGGCCTCCTGCTGAAGTGGACGGCGTCTTTCTGAGCCACGTTCATCTCGACCATTCGGGCTGCCTTCCAATATTGTACAGAAACGGCTACGGAAAAAACGTCTATGCGACAAAGGCGAGTCATGGGCTTGCAGAGCTGCTTCTTAGGGACTCCAGGAAGGTGCAGGAGCTGAACGGCATGGAGCCATACTACAACGAATTGGATATTGAGACGATGAAGAGGAATGCGAAAAACCTGGAATTCAGAAAAACCGTTGAAATTGGCTCTTCGGCTATTACTTTTTTCGATGCGGGCCATATACCCGGATCAGCAAGCATGCTGCTGGAGGGCAGCAAGAGAGTGCTTTACAGCGGGGATATAAACCTCATAGACACTTTCCTCATGAAAAAGGCTGATACGGGCTATAAGGATATAGATGCGCTCCTCTGCGAATCCACATACTGGGACAGGGAGCATCCTGACAGAAATGAAATCGCCGAAGATCTTAAGGAGCATGTGGAGGAGATTGTAAGCTCTGGAGGCATTGCACTTCTGCCATGCTTCGCTGTCGGCAGGGTGCAGGAGATGCTCTGCATACTTCACGAGCTTGGGCTTCCAATATACATGGACGGGATGGGGATAAAGGCAACGGGAATCATGCTGGATAACAGGGAATCTGTGAGGGATCACAACCTTCTCACAAAGGCCTTCAGGGAGGCGAGAAAAATAAGGAAAAGCCAGCAGAGGTTCAGGGCGGTCGAAAGGCCCTGCATAATCATAGCTTCTGCCGGCATGATGCAAGGGGGGCCGGTAAAATTCTACATGAAAAGGCTCTGGAAAAGGCAGGACTGCAGCCTCATACTGAACGGCTTCCAGATGGAGGGCACTCCGGGCAGAACCTTGCTGGACACAGGCAGGTATACCGATGATGAGATGGATGTCAGACCGAGGATGCAGATAAGGTATATGGACTTCTCGGCGCATGTCGGCAGAAGCGAGCTGCTTAAATGGATAAACAAACTGAGCCCCCAGAAAATAATACCGTTGCACAGCGACAGCGTTGATAAGTTTGTGGAGGAGCTGAAAAGAGAGGGATTTGATGCCGTTTCAGCAGGAAACGGGGAAAGGATTGAGCTATAAACGTTTTGCTGTCAGTTTATGAAAATATGAAAGCCTATATTGCAACATGCCTTGCGGGCAGCATTGCAGTTGATGAGAAAGGGAATGTTATTGGAACGAAACCGTTTGATAAAGAGCCATCGAAAATTGCAGGGCATCTTTCAGCTATCGCAGCCGGATCCATGGAAGAGGAGATGGAATTAAAAAAAGACCTGCAGTCAAAAGGGTTCGAAATAGAAGAAACCGGTGAGGAAGACAATCGGGCCAGGCAGTTTGCCCTGGATAACTTCAGGGTCATTGCGAAAAAAGGCTTTGCTGAAAGCGATGAGATGCTTAATGAAATCATTTCCAAGGCATGCGAAATATATTCATCTCTTAAAGCCGGAAAGGGGAGGGGGAGGATACTTCCCCATGCAGTCGGTGTCTATGACGAGCTGAACAAAGAGTTGAACGAGTTTTCAGAGAGGCTGAGAGAATGGTACGGCATAGAGGATATGGAAGGCACTATGGCTGTAAGGTCGCAGGAAGAGCTTGCCAAAACCATTGCCTCAAAAAAATCATTCGCTGTTTTCGAAAAGGAGGATATGAAGGCTGTCTCGATGTTTGCAGAGGCTGTTCTGAGGCTCCATGAGGCGAAGAAATATATGGAGACATATATTGCTTCCCTCGAAAAGGAGATGATGCCTACCCTTGCTGCTGTGGCCGGCGGCATATTGACTTCAAGGCTGATTGCAGAGGCTGGCGGACTGGAAAAGCTGGCGAGAATGCCGTCAAGCAGGATACAGCTCCTTGGAGCTGAAAAGGCCCTGTTCAGGCATCTCAGGCAGATGACAAAGGCGCCAAAGTATGGCCTGCTGTTCGGCCACAGGCTTGTCCAGCAGGCTCCTCCTGAAAGAAGAGGGAAGGCGGCAAGGCTTGTTGCGGCCAAGATAAGCCTGGCCGCGAAGATTGATTTCTTTTCAAAGGTGGACAGAGGGAAGGAAATGGCATCTGAACTTGAGAAGAAAGTGAAGGGCATTGCAGGCTGAAGGTTCTTCTGTTTGCAAAAATAGCAGAGGTTCTATATACTTTTCCTTTGCTTTGGGAAAAACAGAAATCGGATAGAACAGCCTAAATGCAGAGCTGTTGATTGAAAAGCTGATTGCTTTTTATAAAAAGAAGTGCTGATACAGCAATGGGCTGGTGTTTATGGAAATGAGGGAGCCGGTACTGCCAAAGGCTTTCATGGCCAGGTGCAGCAAGCTGCTGGGTGAGGAAAACAGGGAGTTCTTGAAATGCCTGCAAATGCCTCTGAGAAAGAGCATCAGGGCAAATACGATAAAAATACAAGTTTCAGAGCTTGAGAAAAGGCTTGGTTTTCTTGGGCAGCAGTTCAGCTGGTATCCTGAAGGGTTCTTCATAGATGAGGAGAAGCCCGGAAAATATCTTGAGCACTTCCTTGGATATTACCATGTGCAGTCGGCGATAAGCATGGTGCCGGCCCTGCTTCTGGATCCTCGGCCGGAGGAGAGGGTGCTGGACATGACAGCAGCGCCGGGGAGCAAGACGACCCAGATGGCGCAGATGATGGGAAACAGGGGGGTTATTGTGGCTAATGATGTGAGGGTAGAGAGGCTGAAGGCTCTGAAGTCCAATATAGAGAGGCTTGGTGTCCTGAACACTGTTGTGACTAGGAATGACGGCAGGAATCTGAGGCTTGGCAGCACATTTGATAAAGTCCTTCTGGATGCACCCTGTTCAGGCGAGGGGACTGTAAGGAAGAACTGGAACATGCTGTCCAGGTGGAGCATGGAACGGATAAGGAGCCTGTCAAGGCTGCAAAAATCGATCGCTGAAAATGCTGCCCTTTCCCTGAGGCCGGGGGGGTCAATGGTGTATTCGACATGCACATTAGCGCCTGAGGAGAATGAGGGTGTTGTTGATCATCTGCTGAATAAATTTGGATGGATTGACATTGAGGAGACAAAAATCGAAGGGCTGAAAACCAGAAGCGGCATAATGGAATGGGAAGGGATGGGATTTGATGAGAGGGTGAAGAATTGCATGAGGATATACCCGCATGATAATGATACAGAGGGCTTTTTCATAGCAAAACTGAGGAAAGCATATGCTTGACCAGATCGAAAGGCTGTACGGGATAGGGAAGAAGGCCTTTGCAGATGTTGTGGTTTATGCTATCGGAAGGGAGGTTTATGTAGCGGGCAGGGATGCCTTTGCATTTTCGGAGAGGCTGAAAGCCCGGAAGGAGGGCACGGGGATAATGCTCGGCAGGAATGTGATGGGGCAGTTCAAGCTGACGACAAATGCGATACAGCTTTTCGGGAAGCATGCGACCAAAAGGGTTGTGGAAATAGATGGCAGGCAGGCGGCTGGATTTGCTGCCGGAAATATAGTGAAGGCGGAATGCAGAGAGACGGGATATGTGATAGTCAGGAGCGGAAATGATTACCTTGGATGCGGCTATTCGAGGGGGAATGGGGAGATAGAGAGCCTTGTGCCGAAGAAGAGGATGCTGGCGGCGCAGGAATCAGATGGGTAGCACAATTGCCTGCTGATTTTACTGGTATGGTTCCAGAGGGAAATGGATGGGATGAAATAGATGCATAGACAATAAAGAAGTGGTTTGAATGAGAGAGTTTGTTCTTGTGGCTGAGAATGCAGGCTGGCCGGACACGAGGGACGTGACAATAGGCAGGTTTGATGTGATTGCAAGGTGCGTGAATGCCGCTTTCTGGCTCAGCAATGGCATCAGAAGGGATGTGAAAATCCACATTCACCTTGGAAAAATAGCAAAGACTGTGAGCTTTTCAGGCTCCATAAAAAGGGTGAGCCCTGACGAGAGGAGCATAGTCCTCTGGATTGACAAGGCCCTTAAAGGGATAAGGAATCCGGGGATAGATATAACTGATATTTCATTTGAAGGTTTTCTGGAAAGGATAAAGAAAAGAGATGTTTATCTGCTCCATGAAGATGGAAAAGATATAGAAAAAGTAGGAATAAAAAACGATCCCGTCTTCATTCTTGGCGACCATAAGGGATTTGGAAAAGAATATCTGGAAACCTCGAAAAAATATTGCAAAGGCATCATATCGTTGGGAAAGCAGAGCTATCTTGCTAGTCACTGCATCTCTTTTTTGAACATGTGGATGGACAGGCAAATGCAGGCCAAAGAGTAGCTGGCATGCTCCAGCAGATTGTCAAAACCCCACACCATTATAAGATTCAGCGGGTCCGTAGTTTAACGGCAGAATTCCGGCTTCGGGAGCCGGTGATCTGAGATGAGCCTTTTGGATTGAACCTTTTGTCGATTATGGTTCGAAAAGGTTCACAGGAGTTCGATTCTCAGCGGACCCATTAGTAGATTAAACGAGTGTGAAGGCGAAGGATATTGATATAACACTGTTATATTTATCTCTTATAAAATAAAGGGATTTAAATATAGCGACAGAGAAATTATACGATTGTTATAGGTGCGCTATGCTGACAGACAAGAACACATACCTGACATCAGGCATATACATAGGCATGAAGTCCTGCACTCCTTACATGAAGCACTTCGTGTAAAAGATCAGGGAAGACGGGCTGGGGATGTTCAACCTGAAGAAGATAGATGAGAGGATACGTATAGCAGGTTTCTTCATCCTGCGCTTCAGGAGCGTGCTTGTGGCAGGAAGGAAGGACAACAGCTTCCAGGCTGCCGAGGCCTTTGCGAAGGCCACAGGCTCCAAGGCCATAATAGGCCGCTTCCCTCCGGGTATGCTCACAAACCCTTCTTTCAAGGAATTCTGTGAGCCCGACCTTGTGATTGTCGCAGACCCTGTGATCGATGAGCAGGCCGTGAAGGAGGCCAATGCGAAAAGGATACCTGTAATCGGCATCTGCAACACATTCAACACGGCAAAGCATATCGATTACATAATCCCTGCGAACAACAACGGCAAGAAGAGCCTTGCCCTGATCTTCTGGCTGCTTGCAAGGGAGGTGCTGAAGAACAAGGGCGAGATAAAAACGGATGAGGATTTCAAGCTCACCCTGAAAGATTTCGGCGACACAGAAATAGCTGAGAAAAGGATCGAGGAGGGTGGGGCGGGTCTGGAGGAGGCAAAGGTTGGGGAGCCTGAAAAGATGGGAAAGAAGGCAGAGAAAAAGGCAAAAACAAAGAAGAAGGCAAAAAAAACCGACAAGAAAAAGGAAACGGCTGAGGAGGCCTCAGACTGATTGTT
>CAYJTA010000061.1:0-1568 GCA_964372825.1 uncultured archaeon
TGATCTTCGGCAAGCCTGTCTAAAGTGTTGGGCTGGAAGACGCGATTTCCTTTTTTCCTTTTTCTCTTTGTTTTTGCTGAAAGGCAGGAGAATCTATGTGATTTTAAGCACTGCTGAAAGCGTATCCCTGCAGCCAGCAACTGGCTTGACAATGACTTTATAAGCACAAGCGACAAGTATTAATCATGAGCATCAAGAAGGAGAGCCAGTTTGCAGACCCTGATTTGGAGGCCTCTTACCAGCGTGCCTTGAAAGCAATAATGCAGGCAGGGATTGATCTCAGATACGAAAGGCACGCGAGGAAGCATTAGCCGTATCTTGGCTTCTGTATCGCTATTTTGCAGAGCTTCTGAACCTCTCCCCTGAATCGGTCATTCAGCATTTCATCATCCAGAGTCATGAAAACCTCTGCGTTCCTCCTGATAGCAATAGCAAGCGATATCATCTCAGGAATATCACACAGGTGGTTCAGAGATTTGAGCTCTCTGGCAAGTATGATATCGCTTTCCTCTATGCTTTCGATGATCACATCCTGCTTGGAGATGAAATCAGACAAGAAGGTGAAGGCCTCCTCCCTCGCCAGCTTTTAGGATATCAAGCCGAAAATCTTCACAATTTCGCCTGCAGTCACTATCGACAAAGAGCCTTCGTACCTGTGTCCGATGGCTGTGCAATAGCTCTTGCAGGCTTCCCGCGTAGCATGATCCTTGAATAGAAAGACGCCTATCACCACATTTGAATCGATATGATGCCTGAGCATTGGATGTTTTTCATTCTTGGACTTAAAAATGGCAGGAATCCATGCATCGGGACTTACGGCACTGGGCAGATCCTGATCTTCGGCAAGCCTGTCTAAAGTGTTGGGCTGGAAGACGCGATTTCCTTTTTCCCTTTTTCTCTTTGTTTTTGCTGAAAGGCAGGCGAAGCCTTGTTGTAGTGCAGCGCTTCTTCCTGTCGATGATTAAGTTTATATATCATATGATACAAAAAGTATATCATGATCACCATTGAAGTGCTCGCACACATATACACCAGCCCGGGCATACATGTCAGGGAGATTGCGAGGAGAGCCCAGCTTGGCCTGCCGTCTGTAAAGAACCAGCTGGACAGGCTCCTGAAGGATGGCATTATTTCAAAAACCCCTGAAGGCAGGAACCTCAAGTTTTACCCTAACATGGGGAACCTGTACATTATACCGTATCTATATCAGATAGAGTACATGAGACTGAAGAAGCTTCCGAAAAAAGTGAAAAATGCCGCTTTTGACTTCCTTTCATCGCTTGACAGGAAGCCTTCCATAGCCCTCATTTTCGGCTCATATGCAAAGGGAACCTATTCAGGCTCCAGCGACTTGGATTTTCTGGCCATATTCGATCATATAGACAGCAAGGAGGTCGAAGCTAAATCCAGGCTCATATCCGGGAGGCATTCCATAAACCTTGAGCCTGTCTACATGACTTTTCGTGAATTCAGGGACAAATTTTTTGACGAAAAGGACAGCTTCACGAAAGGAATAAGAGAGGAAAAAATAATAATAAGCGGCATAGAGCACTGGGTGATGCTTGAGA
>CAYJTA010000061.1:1578-6260 GCA_964372825.1 uncultured archaeon
GCTTGAGAATGAAAAGGCCTGACTGGAGACAGTGGCTCAGCAACAGGCAGGCATGCAGAAAATGGCACAGCGATTACCTCAGGAAAGGTGTCTTGAGACTGACTTCGGCCAACTGGAAAATTTACATGAGAAAGTCTGTGCATAATCTGGACTTCTCCAACTGGATTTACAGAAAGCATGCTGACGAGATACCTGCTGCCTTTGGATCGGAGAGGTTTTTCGACTGGGTAATCGCTGGCTATTACTATTCCATTTACCATGCGGCCCTTGCCTTGATTTCCACAAAGGGCTTGGAATCAAAATCGCATTTGGCAACTTTGAATTCCCTCATACTTCACTTTTGCCATAAGGAGAAATCTCTGGACAGCAAGGACATTGAGCTTGTTGCCGAATCTCTCGGAGCGTCCCTGGAAAAGGAAGATATAGAACTTATTGCTATTTCAAAAAGCCTGAGGGAAAGAGCAAGCTATAATGCATCATCCGAATTTGAAGAATCTCTTGTGAAAGCCACGAAGGAAAATGCGGTCAGATTCATTGAAAAGGCTCAGGGAATACTGGCAGCATAGGCTGCTGTTCAATCAAGCATCAGAAGCCATGCATCGGGACTTACGGCACAGGGCAGATCCTGATCTTCGGCAAGCCTGTCTGAGACTCTTGTGTGCTGCAATGGATAGGAAATAAGATGCTTCATTATGAGTGAATAACCCAAAAATGGGTGAATGTATTGCTTCCTTCATTTGGCAATTATAGAGACAGGTTTTTAGGGACAGAGTCATCCATTTTTTTGCTTCCCGAAACCAGAGGAAAGCATAAGCAGATGGCTTTTTTCTAATCAGAAAAATTGTAGCGGAAGGTGGACATTACTCATGTAATGAGCCTGCAGCACGCCGTTTTATAAGAGAGGATTTCAAAATGTAATTGATTCGTGATGCCTGGTAGAAACAATGGGAAAATGCTGCAAAGAGGGTATTGGATATATGCAATTGTCTTTTTTGTTCTGTCAATGGCGCTTCTTCTATCTTCTGAAACCGTGCATGCAGGCATAGTCCCTCCGCCTGAGCCTGTGATAAACTCCCAGATATGCGTCTACCAGAGGAATGTGACCATAACTCCTGATGAGCTGGACGCTGATGCTCCAACGATAAACGTTCTGAACCTGAGGGCCGGGAGCTATGCGTGGAACGGGGAACAGATGAGCTGGCTTGTCGTTGTCAGGGATCCGGATGGGGCGCTTGATATAGGGCAGGCATACATCAATGTCGAAAGCAGCGCAGAGGTTGTGTGCAATCCTCTCTCTCTGCCGGAGGATGATCCTGCTACCGGCATGAATGAGAGTTCCTGCGACGGCCTCAGGCCGACAGGCAATTCCGGCCTGGGAAACGGCCTGCTTGACCCTGCCACGGACAAGGCCTTCCACTGCATATACACTGTCGAGCCGACTGACCCTGACAAGGATGTCACGATAGCCATAGGGCTGAGGGATGCCAGGAACCAGCTTTCTGAGAGCCTGTATGCAGAGAGGTGGAGGCTCAATCCCTCGGTGGGGATGAATGTCGTGACAAGCGACGGCCTTCCAGTAACATTCGAATCTGGCGTGATGCCCGGCCAGTATGCGCACAGCCTCAACAGGGTTTTCATAGAGAACACAGCAAACAGGGTAGCACTCTGGGTATTCATAGCCATGACTGACCTTTTTGATACGGATGGGGCGGCGAAATGCCCTGACACGAACAAGATAGATGTTGAAGGTAGCGGCCTTAATCCATACACAGGAGTCTACTACAGAGCGAGGTCTGGAACATTGGTAACAAAGCTACCTGATGTAGATCCACCATTCCCGGGAGACAACCCGGCTGAAGGCTGGGCCCACATAACCAATCCCAACCAGAACTTCGGGTGCGACTTCTTCACCATAATCAATGAAGGCGTGTGCAGCGGGGCAAGGCCCCTTTTTGACGATACTTTCCATCTGCCGCCCGTCCCCTTCGCGGTGACAGGCTGGCCGAACAACGTGCTTCTGCCGACAGGGCAGGCCGAAGTCGAGTTCAAGCTGCTGTATCCGGAGCCGTGTGTGGGGACATTCGGCAGCGGGCAGATATTCGTGTACGGGAAGCCTGTATGATCTTTTTTTGTATTGATTTATTCGCCGGATATTCCCCTCTTCCAATATTCCCATTACCTTTGTGAGTGGCGCAGAGCGGTTTCCCACTACGCACGCAAGACGCATGAATTTATAAGTAAATGACAATTCTTTGTCATGAAGAGTCATTACTATCTTGTGATACCTGTTGCCATCCTGATTTCTATAGGCGTAGTTACTGCGGATGTTGTTGTGGACGGCGTCAGAAGTGCGTCAGGCCCTGACTCCGGAGTGCAGATATGCGTCCTCAACAAGAGCGTGGACATCACCCCGGACAATCTCGGCGCAGACGGGCCCACAATAAACTTCCTGAATCTCAGGCCAAGCAGCTATGCGTTCATAGGCGAGAGGCTGAATTTCACTGTTGTGGCGAGGGATGACAGGGGCGCGCTGAACATCGGGGACGCCTATCTTCTTGTCAACGGGGATGAAAGGGTTGTGTGCAATGAGCTGCCCGTAAAAGAAGGTGAAAAATGTGACGGGTTGAGAAAATCAGCAACTGGAGAGGATGCATTCCTCAATGCGGCTACTGACAGGAAATTCGAATGCATCTACACGGTCGAGCCATTCATTTCAGAGGCCAAAGGGGAGATTTCCTTTTCCTTCAGAGATTCCTCAGGAATGGTGCGAAATTCATGGTACAAAGAAACATGGGTCTTCAATCCTCCTGTCAGCATGGCGATCTCCACAAGCGACGGAAACATGATACGTTTCGAGAGGGGAATGCCCGGCCAGTACGTCCATTCTGAAAACCGGCTTTTTATAACCAACACTGCAAGGCATGTCGCATTGTGGGCATTCATCGCATCAACTGACTTCTTCGACCATTATACGCCGGCAAAATGCCCTTCCACGAACAAGATAGATGTGGAAGGCAATGAGATCAGCCTTTTTGACGGCCTGTATTACAGGGCTAAATCCGGCACGCTGAGGACAAGCCTGACCGGGATGGCAGGCGACAATCCAGCAGAAGGGTGGGCTCACATAACGAACCAGAACCAGAACATTGAGTGCAGCCTCGACAGCGTGCTGCTGCAGGGCGTTTGCTCAGGCGCGAGGCCCCTTTTCTCTTCAACTTTCCTGAATTCAGCAGGAAGCCTGACGGGGTGGGCAAACAACATTCTTTACCCTTCAGCGTCTGCCGATGTGGAATTCAAACTGAAGTTCCCGCAGAACTGCATCGGGACATTCGACACGGCCATAATATGGGTGTTCGGGAAGCCTGTTTAGATAAAAGATGAATGCACAAATTGTTTGAAAGGCGAAACATTTTTGTTGCATATGATACATAAATATATCGTTTTACAGTTGAAATCGCATATATAGTTCTCTCCTCTATAGTTGCTACACACAATGGAAGCGATTCACAAAGAATGGTTTTGCTTCTGCCTGAAGCCAACAAAACCATAAAGGTATTTAAAAGTTACTTTCATATAGTGATAAAAGGTGACTTTAATGAAGTTCCATTACTTGCCTGTGATTGTGCTTGCAGCCATGATAATTTCGGCCGGGATGGCCTCGGCAGGGTTCCAGCTCCTGACAGCAAGGCAGGTGTGCTGGATGTCTGTTGGCGAAGGGGGGAAAGTGCTGAAGACAGCGGAAAAGACCGTATGCGATGTCAACAAGATATACCTCAGGCCGCTGGGGCTGAGAAACCCTACCAATGAGACAATAAACATCTCCCTCATACCGAAAGGATCCCTTCAGGACGCTGTGAAGCTTGCAGAGAGCAGGTTTCTGCTTTCCCCGAATGAGACAAGGTATATAGACTTCGAGCTGACTGTGGCAAAGCCTGGGAGCCACCAGCTGGACATCCTTGTGAAGCCGGAAGTGGTGAATCCCAAAGGCTCGTATGCGGGCCTTTCATCAGAGATAATTGTCTATGCGAAAGCTGCAGATGACAATGGGACAAAGCCTAATATTGCAGCAGATGAGAGGAAAAGATATGATGAGAAAGAAAGCGGGAAAAGGCAGATCATGGGGGCTGCTATAATGCTTATTTCATTCATAATCTTGGCCAAGTTCTATCTCCTGAAGAGCGCAAAGAAGAAAACGCCATACTGAGTGCTGCTCAGGAAACTTCGGATAGCGCACGGATGTAATGCGTTTGGCCATGATTATTTAAAATTTATCTCCAAATAGGGGTTACAAATGTGGTGGTCTATGATAAAAAAGGGCTGCAGAGTGGTTGTTTCGGGCATATTCCTGTCGGTATTGATAGCCTATTTTGCCAGCGCCTACATCACGGAAGTATACTATCCCGGCCATTCGGCAGGCGCCCCATGGGGGATAAAGACAACGCTGAAGGCCAATGAGACAAAGGTGGTAAAGACATACATCTATGTTTCGAACCTTGGCTCAAGAACCTCCCCAGCTTCAGGGCCTTTCAATGTTTCCTTCACTCCAACAGGAGACTTCAAGGACATCATATCTTTCAGCAGGAACAATGTGACTGTGCCTGCAGGCACTGACATGCGAATCAACTACACGATAACCGTCAACATGACCAAATATTATTCAGGCAGCATAATCGCCACATACA
>CAYJTA010000062.1:0-6249 GCA_964372825.1 uncultured archaeon
GTTAACGGAAAAACTATAATATTCAAGATGCATGAAGTGCAGATTCTTTAGTGGCTTCACATTATATCTAATCAATGGCAACAAAAATCAGGCTCACATTCGAAAAAACCGAGGGCGAAGACACAGTCGATATTGTCCTTGCTTATACAATAGAATCGCCTTCCGGGCCATTGCAGGGCGTGTTCAGGCAGCATTTCACAGAGGAAGGCCTGAAGCTCCTCAGGCAGGATTTCGATTCCTTGCCTGGCCAGAAGGTTGTGGAATGGGCCAGCCCGAAGGCGAGCCTCCCCTTCCCCCCGACAATGAAGCTTTTCATCAAGAAGGCGCTTGGCCTGTTCTGAGAAAGTACACAATCTTCATTCCAGTTTTATGACTGCCGACTTCCTTGAGCCATACTTGCGTTTCATCCATTTCCTGCATTCGTCCAGCATCCACTCTCCATAAGCGTTCTCAGGGACAACCTGAAAATCTATAGACAACTTTTCATTTTTTGACTTTGTCTTCACCAAAATTATGACATCAATATCCTCCGGCCTTCTTTTTGCTGTTGTGAAGCTCCCCCAGCAAATAGATGGAGGAGATAGGCATCACTTTTTCCAGTTTCCTGAGGATTTTTCGAATTTCTCCACATCTCCTGCCTGTATTTGGAGCCCAATAATTCCTTCGGTATTTTTTGCTTCATAATTCTATATAAACTTTGCAAACCAAGTCCACTATGCCTGCAGCTATTCCCCGGTATGCGTGAACATGTCGACAAAGAAGATGGCCAGCCAGAAGAGTATTATGGCAATTATTGCAGACACGGCTGCCAGAAGGCTATCCCCAGCCTTCCACCTGTCGAAGGCCAGCCATATGGAGGCGCCTATTGTGACAAAGAAGAAGACGATGACAAAGACGCCTTTCCTGGTCTCGTAGTATTTCTCCTTCAGATCCTCTATCCTCTCCTTTTTCGTCATGGATGATGCCATATATTAATCTTCCTCCCATTGGAATAAAAATGGCTGCTATTGCCCATCGCTTTTTCCCGCGTTTTTGAATCCGCACCTGACGCAGAGCCTGTATGGCCTCTTCCCGAACTGCCTAATTTCGAGCAAGGAGAGTCTACAGCTGCATTTCTCCTGAAGGAAGTGTATCTTGCCTCTCTGCGGAAGGCTGAATGTGACGGTGCACTTCGGATAATTGGAGCAGCCAATGAACCTCTTGTTCGCTCTTGATGTCCTCACAAGAAGGTTGCCCGTGCATGTGCATGCGCCAAGAACGCTCTCCTCTGCCTCCTTTTTCATCATAACCTTTATGCCTTCCAGCAATTCCTTGCCTATCTTCAGCTCGTTCCTTTTGAATTCCGCAAGCGTGCTCTCAAGGGACTTTCTGGCCTCCTCTATGATCTCCTCCTTTTTCTTCCCCTCCTGTATGCTCTCCATCTCCTCCTCGAATTTCCTTGTCAATTCTACTGATATTATCTCGCCGCAGTTCTTCTCAAGGGATTTAACAACAGTCCTGCCGAGCTCTGTGACCACTATCACCTTGTCCCTTATGTATCCCCTGTCATAGAGCGTCTGCAGTATGAGCGCCCTGGTGCCCTTTGTCCCGAGGTTCAGGGCCTCAAGTTTTTTAAGTATGCCCGCCTGGGTGAACCTCTTCGGCGGCTGGGTCTGCTTTTCCGGCATCTCGAGCCTGATGACCTTTATCTCGTCGCCCTTCCTGAGCTTCGGCAATTCAATCTCCTTGAGCTTCGTATAGGGCCTGTAGAAATCCAGCCAGCCGCTGTGAAGGGTCACGATGCCGTTTGCCCTGAATTTCTCCCCATCGACATCTATCCCCACATCCACTGATTTCCTGACAGCATGGTCCCCGAAGCATGAAAGAAACCTTTTGACAATGAGATCATAGACCTTCTCCTCATATGATGAGAGGCCTTTCGGAGCCGTCCCTGTCGGATAGATTGCAGGGTGGGCCGGATCCTCCTTCTTGCCTTCAGCGGGCTTCAGGTGGGGCCTTTTCATCAGGGCCTCGCATATCGCTGAATACTGCCTCTGCTTCCAGAGGGCCTGTATTATCCCCTTGCAGCCCAGCTTGGCGGGCAGCTTCTGGCTTGCTGTCCTCGGGTAGCTTATGAGGGCCGCTTCATAGAGCTTCTGAGAAATATCCAGAGTCTGTTTGGGGCTGAACCCGAAGTGCGCATAAGCTTCCCTCTGCAGGCTTGTGAGGTCAAAGGGCGGCAGGGGCCTGAGCTTCTGCTCGCTTTCCTCAACCTTCTCTACAACGGCCCTTTTCCCTTTGCATTTTTCGAATGTCTTCTGTGCCTCTTCCTTCTCCCAGAACTTCTCTTTGGCATGTATGGCCTCTACCCCTTTCCCGTCAAACATTCCTGACAGAAGTATCTCCCAGTATGTCTTCGGAACAAATCTCTCTATCTCCTCTTCCCTCTCGTTCATTATCTGCAGTGTCGGCCCCTGCACCCTCCCTGTGGACAGGGTTTTGTATCCGCCGGCCCTCCTGAGCGCAAGAGTAAGTGCCCTTGACACATTGACGCCCCAGAAATAATCCAGCATGTGCCTCGCCAGGCCAGCTTCTATCTGCTCGAAATCAAGGTGCTGGCTCGCATTTTCATAGGCCTCCACTATATCAGGCTTGGTCAGAGTCGAGAACTTCATCCTTCTCCCGTCGCTGGCCGAGCAGATGAACCTCACTATATTGTACGCTATCACAGAGCCTTCAAGGTCATAGTCGCAGGCCGAATAGATCACTTCGGCATTCTTCGAAACCGCCTTTATGTTGTCATAATATTTCTTGGACCAGTAGCTCTTCTTGTCAGCGTATACAGGCCTCCACTGGACATCGAAGACAGGATATGTCCATTCCAGCCCCCTGTTCTTCTCCTCAAGGACAAAGAGATGGCCGGCAGCTGGGACAACTGCTATCCTTTTTCCTCCCCTTTCAAAAATGAAGAATGACGTTCCGTTCTTCTTTATGGTTTCCACTTCGGACTCAGCCAATGCCTCTGCTATCCTTTTTGCTGCAGAGGGCTTTTCGCTTATTATCAGCTGGTACTTTTCGGGCATATTCCTAATCTTATCAAATGAATGGAATATAAAAGTGTCTTGCCAATTTCCACGGGGGTCATCTCACATACAGGCAGGGAGGAAGTTCCCTCAGACTATGGATTATAATGTCCGGCCCTGCGCTGTTAATTTTTTCCATGGCCGTCATCCCCATCTTTACGCCAGTCGTCACAATGATTCAATGCGTTCTGGCATTTCTCGCTGTATAAACATCCACCTCCGTGTCGCCAACCAATGCTGTTCTTTCAGAAGAACTTCCCGCCTGTTGCATTATATATCTAATGATATCCGGCTCTGGCTTCTGCTTCAGCCCTTCTCCAGAGCCTCTGGTTATGTCAAAATATTCATGCAGTTTTATTTTTTTCAGCAATGGACGGACGGCATAGTCAACCTTTGAAGTCGCCAGAGCCAGCCTGAAGCCATCTTTTTTCAGGGCTTCCAGGGTTTCAACCGCACCATCCAGTATTTTCACGCCCATGTGGCTTGTATCACGGTATCTTTTCCTGTATTCCTCCACCATCTGCGGTGCCAGATGCCTGTCAGCATCATTCAGGCTCCTCTCAAACATCTCAAGCAGTGAGTAACCGATCATCGAGTCTATCCGGCTGCCAGGCAAAGACCCTTAACCATGCAGTTCAAGAGCATAATTGAAATTTTCCCTTATGGCAACCCTATTGTCTATCAGCGTGCCATCCAGATCAAATGCAACAAGGTCGAACCTTTTGGGCATTAGATGATTATGGAATTTTCATATAAAGTGAAACAACTAAAGAATCTGCATTTTCAGAAAGATATATAAACAGTCCTGTTATAGTTTTTCCGTTAACGCTTTTTGATTTATTTCATGGAAAAGGGTTAAATTCACATTATGATTTATGCATTCAGATCCGGACTGTTTACGCTGAGGCCATTCAGAAGGGGTGATGAGGAATCCCTCAGAAGAAGCATAAGCAGCAGGGAAATATACAGGCGCACCCTGCGCATCCCGTATCCTTATACGCCAAAGCACGCAAGGGAGTGGGTGGATTATAATCTGGGGCTGCATAAAAACAGAAAAAAATCAGAAATCAATTTTGCCATCGATGTCAAAGGAGAGGTTGCGGGAGGCATAGGGCTTGCAAAAATCGAAGGCCATAAAGCTGAGATAGGTTACTGGCTTGCGGAGAAGCACTGGAACAAAGGCATTATGACAGAGGCAGTAAGAATTGTCTCCCGTTTTGGCTTTGAAAAACTCGGATTGAGCAGGATATATGCAGCGGTATTCCCTGGAAACAGGGCGTCTGCAAGGGTCCTGGAAAAGGCAGGCTTTGTGTTTGAGGGGAGGCTGAGAAATCTTTATGAGAAGGGAGGGAAAATGATAGACGGCCTGATGTATGCGAAAGCCGTTTGAATGCCGCTTGTTATGATCCGGTTCCGCCAAAATCGAGAAATGTTGTCTCAGCATATCGTTTGTCTATAAGAATTTCTGAAACAAAATAATGAATAAGGGATAAATACCCCTTCGCACCATAAGGTGGAATATGGCCGAAGCCCAGCAGAAAGATGCGCCAAAGAATGAAGAAGGCGAGGCGATCAAGAAGATAGCGGAAGCAAGGGAAATTTCTGTCTCTGAATTCTTCGAGAAGAACAGGCATTTGCTTGGATATGACAACAAGATAAAGGCCCTGCTCATGATTGTCAAGGAGGCTGTGGACAATTCCCTTGACGCATGCGAAGAGGCCAGGATAATACCTGATATCTCTGTGAAAATCGAGGAATTGGACAAGGAGAAATACAAGATAACGGTGAGGGACAATGGCCCCGGCATAACAAAGCAGCAGATACCCAAGATTTTCGGAACCCTGCTTTACGGAAGCAAGTTCCACAGGCTAAGGCAGAGTCGCGGACAACAGGGCCTCGGGATAAGTGTTGCGGTTCTCTACAGCCAGCTCACCACAGGCATGCCGACTGAAGTTGTTTCTTCCACAGGCGACAACCATCTACACAAGTATACCCTGAAGATAGAAGTCAAGAAGAATGCCCCTGTCATACTTTCAGAGGAGACAGCGGCAGGCAATGACTGGCACGGGGTTGAAGTCAGGTTTATTTCAGAGGGCATATACAGGGAGCACAAGCAGTCTGTCATGGAATACCTGAAGCAGACTGCCATTGCCAACCCGTATGCGAATATAACATTTGAATCCCCGAACGGAAGGGTCGAATTCAAAAGGGCTTCAGCCTCTTTGCCGAAGGAGCCGAAGGAGATCAAGCCCCATCTTTATGGTGTCGAGGTCGGCATACTGGCGAGGATGCTCAATGAGACAAAGGCGAGGAGCATCAAATCCTTTTTTGTGACTGAATTCACGAGGGTAGGCGGCAAAAGCGCGAGCGATATATGCCAGAAAGCCGGAGTTGACGAAAGGACAGGGCCGAATAACCTTACAGACGAGCAGATAGTGTCGCTTGTAAAGGCTGTCAAGGAAGTGAAGCTGTCAAGGCCGCCGACGGATGTGCTGTCCCCGCTTGGCGACAAGCTTGTCCAGGAAGGCCTGAAGAAAGAACTGAATCCTGATTTTGTCACGTCTGTCTCAAGGCCTCCTGCCGTGTACAGGGGATGGCCTTTCCAGATAGAGGTGGGAATGGCATATGGCGGCAGCATAGGCGAGGCGAGGATAATAAGGCTTGCCAACAGGGTTCCTTTGCTGTACCAGGCCGGGGATTGCTCAATTACAAAGTCCATACAGGAGCTGGACTGGAAAAGGTATGGGATTGAGGCGGAGAACATTCCGACAGAGCCCATAGCCATTTTTGTGCATATGGCGAGCGTATGGGTGCCGTTCACTTCGGAAAGCAAGGAGGCAGTGGCAAATTATCCCATCATTATAAAGGAGATCAAATTAGCCCTTCAGGAGGCTGCCCGAAAGCTCAGCCTCTACCTTTCAGGCGTCAGGAGGGCTGAATTGCAGGCGGAAAGGAAAAGCATATTCGAGAGGTATGCCGAGGAGACTGCCAGGAGCCTGTCGGAGCTGACAGGGGAGAAGCCTGAAAAGATAGTCGAAATACTCAAGAAGCTTGTCTCGTCCAATGTGGGGCTGATAGAGGCCTTGGACGAAGATGAGGAAGAAACCGTGAGTGGAGGGAAGGAAGGAGAGGAATAATTGCAATTATAATATGAAGGATATAATGCATTATAAGGCGGGATAGATAT
>CAYJTA010000063.1:0-6224 GCA_964372825.1 uncultured archaeon
CGATTTTGAGGTCAGCAGTCCCGGTAGTGTTGAAGAAGACTGTCCAGTTCTGCCCAACCATGGGATATGACTGCTTATTCAGCACAGACAGCGAATATGCATCTTCACCGCCTGGCTTATCAACGCCAAGATATGCGTATCCGGCAGCAACCAAAATGATGCCAGCCAACAGTGCTGCTATGAGTATGGATTCAGCAGCCATTCCCTTTCTCCATGAATAATGTGAAATCATCCCATCACCCTCCTTTCCTCCCTCCACTATCATCATTCAAAAAGCACAACTTCGCCTTCCCCACCTCCCTGCAAACAATATCCCCCCTCCCGATCAGCTCATAAACATACTTTGTAACCGTATACCTGTGGACAGAAACAGCCACAGCAATCTCCCCGATGGTCATCCCGTACCTCTTCCCATCAAGCGCCTTCTTCACCTCTTCCCTGATGTCCTTTTTCATTTTCCTCCCCTTTCCATCTTCTTTTGATTTTTCCCAGACACCCGTCTATGATTCCAGCCATTTCCCACATGATCATCCATGCCCCTTCCCCATCAGCATTTCCCATATCAACCCTAACCCCCCTTCCCCCCCTTCCCCAGCTTCCCCTTCAAACTCTCAATGTAAAACTCCGCCATCCTGAAGCTCCCCGACTTCACCTTCGCCTCCGCAAGCTCCAGCTCCAGTTCAATATCCCTCACATCCCCTCCAGCCTTCCTGGCCTCCTCAACAGCCTTCCTTACCCCCTCCAGAACCAGGGAAAACCTCCTGTACTCCTCCATCTCCCCAGACTGGAGCCTGTGGGGATTGTGCAACAGAGGCCTGAACTCCACAAACCACGGCAGCCCCCTGTTGTACTTCGGGTTCTGAACCATCCCCACCCCGACATTCTGTTTCGTCACAAGCCCCGAATACGCCTCCCCGTACTTCTCCTTCACCCTCCCGATGTCTTTCATGCTCTTCGTGTGCATCTGTATCTCAGTCATCACATTCCCCTTGACAGCCTCCCTGAAGTCCCCCAGCACCTGACTCGCCATGACAATCCCGATCCCCCACTTCCTGAACTCCCTGCACGCCTTCTCAAGTGCTATATAACCCTTCCCAGCCCCATACCTCTCCAGCAGCCTGTGCACCTCATCGAACACCACAAGCACATTAAGCCCGGAACTCTCCTCCCACCCCTGCGCAAATATGTCCCCGACTATCCTGCTGACAGCCGCATCAAACTCCCCAGCCGACAGTTTATCCAGAGTAAACACAGTGATCTCCCCAGCCTTCATATACTTCCGCAAATCTATCCCCGCCTCTGGCATCCCGTATGCCATGCCCTCAAACCTCCTGACATCCTCCTTCCCCACCTCGTATATCATCCCCTCAAACCCCCTCGCATCCTCCGCCCTCATCCCGAACTCCGCATACTTCGAAACCATCCCCTTGTCCGAGCACCTCTTCACGAACCCGGTCCACTGCCCTGTGGGGTCAAACACAATGACAGGTATTTTCTGCAGCAGCGCCTCTTCCGCAATCACCATGCTCGCCACACTCTTCCCCATCCCCGTCGAGCCAGCCACTATCACATGTGTGGTCAGGTCATTCATGTCCAGGAAAGCCCTCCCCTCTGTTTCAGCCACCCTTCCCACCCAGAACTTCCCCTTGGGCAGCCCTGCCACGTCAACAGGCACGCCATACTTTGCGTCCCTGGCCATCCACTTCCTAGCCCTCCCAACCGCCACATGCCCTGCAACCCCAACAGCAGCCAGGGCAGCTAAAACCAGGACAACATTCACCAGCATCCCGACAGTCTCAGCAGAAATCAGCGGCTCCACAACCTCAAACCCGGCTTCACTCACAAGCTCCCTCCCATCATAGAACGCCCTAGCCTCAGGCACATACCTACCCTTCCCAATGCCGGCAGTCCCAATCTCCCCTGAAACAGCCCCTTCAGGCCTCACATTTTCAGCAAACTCCTTCACCGCAAATCCATCCCCCCTCCTCACAGTGTACTGCACATCAATGCTCTGGACCCTTATCCCAGAGAAGGAAACCCTGTACCTCAGGCTGGAATTCAATTCCACAACAGCATCCTCAACCCTCAACCTGATGGCAGGCTCAATGGGCAGCTTCCTCCCTTCAGCAGCCTCAACCTCTATGCTGACAGGTATCACTTCAGTCGAATTCCCCATCCTCATGACAATCTGCCCGCTGTACCTGCCGGGCAAGACATCCTCAGGGACAGAGAACAGCAAATTAAGAGCCTCAGCCCCCTTCGCCCCTATCGAAAAGGACGGGTTCTCGACAGCCACAAGCCCCGATATGTTCCTGACCTCCACGCTCACATCCAGCCCGGATGAAAGCCTGTTCTCGACCGTCACCGAATACCCCTTGCTCTCCCCCTTCCTTATCTTTATCTCAATGAACTTCGCATCCATCTTGTACGCCTTCTCAGCCTTCCCACCCGCAAGACCAGTGACCGTGGCATTCTTCTCAGAAGTCTTGTTTCCCCCGCCCCCCCCCCCCCCGCCCCCAGCCGCCCTCCCGGCAGAGCCTGTGTCGCATGCCCCGCAGTCAGGAGAGCAGCTATTGCAGTCCTCGCTGAAGTCGCACACGGCATTCCCGCATGAAACAACCGCATACCCCAAGCTTTGCGTCGCATTAACATTCCCGGCAAAGTCAGCAGCATACCACCTATATCCATATTCGCCAGGCAGCAGCCCAGAAAATGTTATGAAATACTCGCCCCCGTTCCTCTGGACAGAAGAGTCAGTATAATTCGTCCCATTCAGTTCGAACACTGCACTCTGCACGCCGCCGATGCTGTCATTCCACGTCGCATTGAACTGGTAGTCAGCCAAAGCAAAATACACCGCAGGCGAAGCCGGGCTGGCAGCCAAGCCTGAAAACCTCGGCGCACTCACATCAAGAACAACACCCCTCCCGCCTCCAGCCCCCGTATTGTTCAGGTAATCATATGCTGTCACATTGAACCTGTACCTGCCCTCTGTAAGATTCGTAAAGTTGACAAACCTTGTATTGTCTGTATTGAGGCTGCTGAAAACCGTCCCATTGACAAGGGAACTTCCATTGTACAGATAAAAAGTGATATTCCTGAAGTACGTCTCAGCAACAGAAACATTCACAAATATCCAGCTCTTGCTAAGGTTCGCATTATCAGCAGGAGTCGGATCCACATATGTGACCACAGGAGCCGTCGCATCCAAAGTGACAGTCCTGTTAACGTTCGACCCATTGATATTCCCAGCCGTATCATTCGCATACACCCTTAAAGAATACGTCCCGTCACCAAGCGTCCTGTTGTAGAAGCACCACCTTCCCGCGCCAGATCCAAAAGAACTATTCGTCACATTCGCAGGCGAAGCCCCAGCAAACTCAAAGATGCAATAGCTCGGATTAGCCTCCGTAAGGCTGAAATTCACTGCCAAAAACGCCTGGCTCAGGTTGGAGCCGTCAGAAGGAGTCGGATACTCAAACGAAAATCCTGAAGGCAAAGTATCATCAACAGTAAACGCCAATGTCTCCGTGCCATTCATATTCCCAAGAGTGTCATTCGCAAAGAGCCTCAGCAAACAACTGCCTTCCGAACTGCACCCAAAACCACTCGGCGTCCCATTGAACTGATAAACCCCGTTCCCGACATCTGCCATAGTCCAGTTGCTGGAATTCCCGACAACAACCTTCTCAACACCAACGCCCACAGCCCCATCAGACACATTGACACCCACCCTTACAGCAGCCAAGCTCCTAGACCCGGATACATTCAGGGAAGCCTGCCCCACAGCCGGCGCGCTGGAATCCATCCACACGGCAAAGCTCCTGTTTATCCTCCAATTCCCAGAAGTGTCGTTTATGAACCCGTATACCGTCCTGTTCCCGTCAGCCGCCCCGGAAAGGCTGAATGCAGTGTAGTTGCACCACCCATTGCTTACAGCCTTTGTCTGGTTACTTGTCTGCCCGTTCACCCAAGCAAAGCATGTCGGTCCAAGGTTTTCGCCATCAAACACAGAGAAATTCAGCGCAAGCGTGTCCGCATTCCTCCTCCTCGTCGCATTCTGATAGAAAAGCAGATCAATCGTGGGCGCATGGTCAAGGACCGTTATGGAAACAGTCTCCGTGCCGTTTACATTCCCAGCCGCATCCGTCGCATAGAACCTCAGCAGGCACAGCCCTGTGGGGCATCCCAGAACGAAAGCGCTTGTATTAGCCTCGAAAACATTAGAGCCCACAGCCACCATAGTCACATTCGACTCGTTCCCAACAACCACAGAAGTAATGCCTGTATCATTATCAACTGCAGTCACATTTATCCTCAACCTGTCGCTCATATTCACCTGTGTCGCGTTTATGCTCATGTTAGCAACCGCAGGCGGCGTTGTGTCCTCAAGCCATGAAACGTTCCACAGGTACAGTTCGGGTGATGAAGCAGAACTGTTCGTTGAAAGGTTTGCGAACAGCCTAATGGAAGTGAGGCCTGAAGCACACCCGGAGATGTCATAGGTCACATTAGCCTGAGCAGGAACAATGAGGCACTTCACTGAATTGTCAGAGGCATTCAGTATCGTGAAATTAATGGAGCTGCCCGAAGGCGCTGCAAAGGCAGCATAGAATTCTTTCCACATCGCCAGCCTTGCAGTGCTGATGGCAATCGAGGTCATGTTCCCCCTCTTCTTGGCATTCTCCTCAGCCCCGACAGAGGAAAAGGCATAGGGATTGTTCATTGTCATGTAGCTTGCGTTTATCCATGCGGCAGAAAATGTGGCATTGACAATTCTGACTTCGTCTATGATTCCAGGGAAGAAATCCACATCTCCGGCAGTGTCATGACGGCGTCCAATATAAAGGGCATCTGTATCTGCCGCTGTCGATAATCCGGGATTGCTAATTCCGACAAGGGTGCCATTTTTGTAAACCTTTAGCGTGCTCCCATTCCATGTGCCAACGATATACACCCAGCTTTTAGTAGGAATGTTGACAGAATCTGAAGCAACAGCCCAGGCACTGCCTGTATAGAAACCTACTTTGACTTTGGACGACCCGCCACCTCCTTCATCAATACCAAATCCAAGCTCATATTCGACTCTGTCGCCTGCTACTGCATAGAGCTCCGAGATAACGCCTGTGCCATTAGGGTTGCTGGAAACATATGCCCATGCTTCGAGTGTAAATGCACTCGTCGTATCCAAGCTGGCAGGATGCCCAAGTTCAATGACATCATTTGTCCCGTCAAAATTCCCGGCTCCATCCACCTGTCCTGATGTGTTATGGAAGACATTACCCGTCGCATTTCCATAGTTGTTATTCGAGGTACTGTCCCTCATGAGCCATGTATCCTCATCCATCTTCCAGTAGGCGACCCTGCTGTCTGTGACATTGTTCGAAAGTCCGCTCTGCCCTCTGCTGTTGATTATGCTGATTTCCCCAGACGCAAGTGACCTGTTGTAAATGGCAATTTCATCTATAAGGCCGTCGAAATAATAGGGTGCTGCAATACTTTTCCCAATAATAACCTCAGGAGATGAAGGGTTGTTGATCAATCCGGATATCGCCGTCGGGGTTCCGATTTCAGTGCCGTTCCTGTATGTCCTCATATTTGAGCCGTCATAAGTGGCCGTGACATGATACCATGTTCCAGTAGACCAGCCCGTCGTGCTCATTGATATCCATGCTCCACCTATATAGGCATAAAAAATAAGCTGGCCAGCTGTTCCTCCCATCTCCAGAGTGACACCTCCAACATTTCCTGTTGTCCTTCTGTTGAAAATCGGAGCTCCTAACACCCAGGCGTCAGCCCTGAACCACGCTGAAATCGAGATGTTGCTCACACCGAGACCTGCCGAATCAGAAACGGCGACATAATCATTGCTCCCGTCGAAACTGCCTGACCTGCCTATCTGTCCTGATGCATTAGTCTCTGCACCGTTCTGCGAAATTCCGTGGCTGGCTAATTGCTCGTCTGAAACCTTGTTGTTCAGGTGCCACACCCCTTTATAAGTCGAATTCCATACCCCAGTCCTGTTCTGGCCGTCTGAAACCTGGCTGTTGTTATTGTAATAAATCCAGATAGAATCCTGCGTATCGTTCTCAAGCATAGGCACCCTCACCCAGACGAAAGAGTCGCCTGTAGTGTTCCATAACTCTATTTCATGGGCAAGGAGTGTTGAATTGTCCGCATCCACAAACCTTATGTCTGTCCCATTCGTCTGTGCCAAACTATAG
>CAYJTA010000064.1:0-6220 GCA_964372825.1 uncultured archaeon
GCTTTTTGATTTATTTAATGGAAAAGGGTTAATTGTGAATTGTCCCAAAATCTATTTCCGAGGCTTTCATTTCAAAGTCATCTTCTAAAATTCCGAAAGGCTTTTCTGGAGATGATATGTCGCTTTATTTGCTTGCCGCATCCCAGTTTTTTTGCCGCTTATTTCAGGCACGCCGTAGAGGCCATCATAACCGGGCCTGAAGCCAACATTGCCTCCTCTGACATCCATTATAGCCTTTGCAACGTCGTTATCCACAGCCTTCCTTAGAGAATCAATTTCGGTCTCGAGCAAGATATTGTACTCACTGCCGAAATTCTTGGTAAGAACGGTAAAAATTTCCCATGTTTTTTTCGAAAATGGCTGGCATCCTTTGACGTGGGCTATGATTTCCGATAGAGGTATGAGGGGCCTGTAATCAAGGGATTTCTCATGCCTGAAACCCTCCATTCTCGACGCAAGCTCCTCTACTCTATGCAGCACACCTAGGGTCAATCTTTTCTTGCATTTTGGGCAGGTATTATTCATTTTTCTCGCTTCCTGCGGCTCAAGGCAAACGCCGCAATCCCTGTGGCCGTCGTAATGATACTTCCCTTCCTCCGGGAAAAATTCAATTGTTCCAGCAAACCTCTTTTTATCAGTATCCTTGAGGGCAGATACTATCTCATAATAATCAGGCTCCCTGAGATCGAAGATGCAGGCCTCTCTCCCAAGCCTCCATGGATAGTGGGAATGTGCATCTGAGAACGATACAAGGGAAATGTTGTCCAATTCCTTGATTTGCCAGTTCATGGAAGGCGTGCTGCTCAAACCAGTTTCAACGGCAAAAATACTCTTTATGCGGTCACCAAAGCACTCCTTCAGGGAATCAAAGCCTGAAAGGGAGCCGAAGAGGCCGAAATGAGGCGTCCATATATGTGCCGGTATGATGGCAATGTCTTTCGATATGGATAGCATGCCATCGGCAAGTTCAATGCAGTCAAAGCCGAAGATTGGCCTGCCATCATAATCCAGCCTCCCTTTCCTTAAGAGCCATTCGTTTATCTGCGCTGCAATATCGAGGGTCGGCGCAAATATGAGATTGTGTATCCTCCTTACCCTTCCCCCCTGCTTGTATATGTTGGAAATTTCAACCTGCAGTATGAAATTGAATCCGGTTTCGCTTTTCAATACGCCGCGTTCTGTCTCAGAAAGCTGGGATTTCAGCTCTGAGAACCATTGCGGATGTGTAAAATCCCCTGTCCCGAGTATGTCTATGCCTTTAAGCCTTGCATACCTTTCAAGGTTTTTTAGAGTGACATCCTTGCTGCATCCACGGCTGAATCTGGAATGTATATGGAGATCGGCAATCAGTCTCATACATCAAATATTGACTCTGAAGATTTATAATGCGTGTTATATGTTCCTGAAAAGGAGCCTGTACGATAAAGGCAGCATTTACAGGTCGATATTCCATCAGCCATCAGCAGTGTCCCGAATACCAGCAGCATGAATATCTGGACATGATATGGAAAAATAGGGTCAGGCAGGCCAAAGCCTGAAGCCTTTTTTCTTTCTTTTGTTCAGCATCCTTTTGTATTTCTTCTCATAGGTTTCAACCCATTGGAACGTTTTTTCGGCATCGGAAAGAGAATCACCGACACCTGATGTATTTCCGACGCCTATTACAATGACATTGAAGCTTTCCTTTGTGCCTTCCACTATCATTCTCTCTATGCTTTCTATTGCTTTAGGGAGAGCGTCCTTTATTGACTTCCTCATAGGCGATATGGCTTGTTCATGGCTCATTTTCACAATAACAGTGTCGAAAGGTATGCTATTTTTTACCGCCACTTCTTCTATATAGCTCCTCTCAACTCCAATTCCCCCCATCGCAACGCCTATGCCCTCAGCAATGCTTCCTGTCTTTTCTCCCTCGAGCTTGGCTGCAGCATCGACGGTTATTATCTTGTCTATGCGCATCTTCTTGGACAGCGCTTCTATGGCCTTGCCCGGCCTGCCCAATCTTCCTCCAGGGCCTTTTGCCTTCATCAAATAGACGTTTCTGCCTTTGATAGTCCTTTTGGCCACAATTGTGTCCTCTTCAATCACATCCATCTTGCCGTTTCCCATCAGAGAAGCGATAATAAGAGGCCCTATGCCATCCCCTATAGGCCATCCATTCGCAAGGGCCTTTGTGCCTCTATACAGCGACTTGGAAAGCCTTTCTATCAGGGGAAGCTGCATCTGCAATATGTATGCAATCTGTATGCTCTTTGTCTTTTTGGCTATGGAAACATAGTGCCTCATTATTTTGGAGAGGCTGTAGAGGCTTATGCCCCCGGCAAGGCCCATTGTTATATTGGCCCTTTTTTCAGTGTCGGCATGAGGCGCCAGCTGTGAAGAAAACAGGTCAAATCTGTGTTTCTGCTGCTGCACTACATGTTCTATCTTTCTTACTATCCCGTAATTATCAAGATCAACAGGCATGATGGCAAAGAATTCGAAAATCCTGTCAATGGCATGCATGGTTTTTTTGTCCTGTTTCCGGCTTATGGCTTTGAGCACATTTTTTTTCCCTTTCCTGCTAAGCCCCTCTATCTCTTCCGCTATCTTTGTTAGATTGAACATTATCTGGCTGAACATCAGCTTGGGATAAACATAGAAGAACAGGAAAAACATTGCAGTGGATATTATTGCCCCTGTTATGTCCCCCCCGCCTCCAATCTGCGCTTGTAACATAGTCATCACTTTCGTGCTCAAGAAAAGCCTGTGATTATTTGGCCTTACTCTTTTAAATAAGTTTTTGGCTATTTCTTATAGAGGCTATTGATATCGAAAGCATATTTTGCTCGGAATTTCAGATTTCATGGTCAATAAAACAATTCGATTGCAGTTTCGTGCGAAATAAGCGAACAAAAAGTCTTGTAATATATGATATCTTGGTCTATCCTATGGGATAATTCTGCTTCGAATCAATCAAAATCTCACTTTCTGTGCGTCATGTTGAGATATCTGCTGCCCTGCCTATAGCAGCCTCTATTATGCTTCTTCATATATTCGGATGCCTTTGCCTTACAACCTCATACATGACAATGCCCGCAGCCACAGCAGCGTTGAGCGATGGTATTGTTCCTTTCATAGGTATCTTTGCGAGATAATCGCATTTCTTTTTCAGGACAGTGGATATGCCTTCCCCTTCAGAGCCTAGAACAATGCAAATAGGCAGAGTATAATTCATCTCCGTGAAAGTCTTTGGACCTCTCTCATCCAGACCAACAACCCACAACCCACTTCTTTTCAGCTCCTCAAGAGTGTGTATGAGGCTGTTTACTTGGCACACACGCACATATTCAACGGCCCCTGAAGATGCCTTTGCCACTGTCTCTGTCAGGGGCGAGGCATGTTTTTTCGGTATTATCAGCCCATGGCAGCCTGTCGCATCAGCATTCCTTATTATCGAACCAAGATTGTAAGGATCTTCAATGCAGTCAAGCATGATAAAGAACGGCTTTTCTTTTTTTCTCTCGGCCTCTAGAAACAAATCCCGTACAGATGCGTATCTTATCGGTTCTGCGAAAGCAAGAATTCCCTGATGCTTGTCGGTTCCGCTTAGCCTGCGAAGGCCTCTGCTATCAATAAACCTGCATTCTATTCCCATTTCCCTTGCCAGCCTGCGGATTTCCAAAATTTTATCGTCCCTTCCCAGCGATTCTGAAAGAAAAATTTTATCTATTCCTCTTCCTGCCCTGAGAGCTTCAATTACAGCATTTTTGCCGAATATTATATTTTTCATTATAGTAAATGATACAGATATACGATATATAGCCAATTCAAATCTCTAATTGTTTGATATTAAGCCATATGAGTGCACATCATACCATCTTATGCCTTTCATTAAATATAGAGACTGGTTGACATGTTTCAGCCCAAATTCCACAATAAATCCGATAACATTTAGCATTCATACTTCTTTGTGTATCGTTTTTGAGCATTCAATGTCCATGCGACAAATCTGCTGATTCCTTCATCTATCCCGATTTTCGGCTCCCATCCTAGATGCTCCTTAGCCCTTCTTATATCGGCCAGAGTGTCCGAAACATCACCCTTCTGTCGAGATACATACTTGATTTTGATTTTTTTCCCAAGCGCCTTCCCTAAGATTTTTACAACTTCATTGACAGCGATGCTTTTCCCGCTGCCCAAGTTGAAGACATTTTTATTTCTATTGATGCGGCTGTCCATAGCCGCAATGTGCCCTGAAACTATATCGTCGACATATGTGAAATCCCTCGTCGCATTCCCATCTCCGTATATTTCAACGACCCTGTTTTCAATGGCAAGTTTGGTGAATTTGCAGATCGCCTCATCAGGCCTCTGCCGCGGACCATAGACGGTGAAAAGCCTGAGGCAGGCAGATTCAATTCCGTATAATGTCTGGAATGAAAAAATGTACTTTTCAGCGGCAAGTTTGCTGACGCCGTAAGGGGAGATGGGATTTGTAGGATGCTCTTCTGCTATCGGCAAGGTTTCTGAATTTCCATAGACAGAAGACGAGGATGAGTAAACAATTTTTTTCACACATGAATCCAGGCACGCCTTGGCAAGAGAAATAGCCCCTCTGATATTGATATCGCTGTATATTTCCGGGTTTTCAATGGAGGCTCTCACGCCAGCTCGCGCAGCCAGATGGAAGACCATGTCAATTTCGTTATCCTTCATCACCTTTCTTAGGAAATCACAATCTCTTACATCACCTTCAATAAAGGCAAAGTTTTCATTTCCGGCAGCGTTTTCAATATTTTTTTTCTTCAACCTTCGGGGATAATATGAATCGAAATTATCAAGAGAAACAACTTTATGCCCGCAGGCAAGCAGCCTATCCGTCAGCGTGCTTCCAATAAACCCTGCGCCGCCTGTCACAAGAATGTTTTTCATGGAAACCTATTTCACAGTCAAAGTTAAAAAGACAGCGCCGACAAGCACACTGAGCCACATTGTCAGAAGCCTGTGAACGAGGACAGCCGCAGTTGCCAAGGGGAACGATATTGAGAGGGTTGTGGATATTATAACAGCCATGACCGCATCAGTCGATCCTAAGCCTCCAGGCAGGCTGCTTGCTATGCCGACAAGAATTCCTATTGTCAGTGCAAAGGCCGCTATTGAAATATCTCCTCTGATGCTGAATGCCATCATTACCAAATACAGCAGCGCTGCTTCCACAATCCAGATAAATGCGGTAATGAAAAAAACATCCAACAGGGCCTTCCAATTTCTAAATCTGACGAAAGAAATATTGAAATTTGTTGCCATTTCCCCGATTCTTTTCTCCAGTCCCCTTATTTTAGGGACCCATTTGAACATCGTGTAAAAAGTATGGGATATCCGTAAAATCCTTTTTCTGTCCGAAGAAATCCCAACAATTGCAGATATAGCGAAGATATAAAAGAGAATGACAGCAAGCGCAGTGAAGAAAAGTGAGCCTTCGATCTTGATCGATGCAAGACCTATAAGAGAGAACATTACCACTATTAAAATATCTGCAACCCTTTCAATCACTACAGACGGCAGGCTGCTGGAAAATTTTATTCCCGTCTTCTTTTTTAGCAGATAGCTTCTGAAAGGGTCGCCTGCCTTTGCCGGAGTTATGTTTGAAACCATCATCCCAGTAATGTATATAGGAAACAGCTTCATTATGCCAAGCTGTATGCCAATATGTTCCAGCAGTCTTTTCCATCTAAAGGTTCTCACAAACATAAGGAAAAGAGAAATAAAAAGGACTGCGAGAAGCACTCTTGCATCGGCCTTTGCAATCTCTTGCAGCGTTTTCTCTGCGCCAGAAAAATATATCAGCGATGCTAATATAATCATGCCTATCAGGAAGAAAACCGTCTTAAGCTTCATAGGCCTTCTTTCATTTTTTGAAACTTTCCACCTCTAGTCTGTCAGCCGCCATGAGAGATTCAAATGTGCCTATATCATATCTTTCACCTTCGAATACATGTCCATGAACAGCATGCCCATCTTTTCTCATAAGCTCTACAGCATCTGTCATATATATTTCATTGTTTTTCCCCGGCTTTGTCCTTTTGATGTATTCGAAAACAAGGGGATTCAGCACAAGCAAACCGGCAATATTGTAATATGCCCCATTATTCCTGAATATTTCCGCCTCGGCAATTGTTGGCTTCTCAATCATGCCCAAAACTTTGCACCTATCATCTATTTTGACTATGCCGAATCG
>CAYJTA010000065.1:0-6107 GCA_964372825.1 uncultured archaeon
GACACGGTCCCCTTTCTTCACCTTTGTAGAGTAATTCACAAGGATGTCAGCGACTTTCCTTATCCTTTCATCGGCCATAAATCATAATGCTCTGGCTTACTTAAATAATTACGAATAATGTTTCTCTATTTTTTCTGTGCGCCCCTGCACACCAATTCTGAGTGCCTTCAACGCAAGCAATGCACATTTTATTCTTACAGGCCCAAGGGGAATGCCCAGCATTTGTACCATTTTTCCCTCATCTATCGAGCCTGCAGCTTCTAGCCTTTCTCCCTTTATTTTATCTACAAGCATGTCAGCAGCAGCCTGGCTGATCGCGCATCCATTCCCATTGAATTTTGCCACCGAAATTTTCCCACCAGAGTCAAGTTTAAGGTAAATCTCAATCAGGTCCCCGCAGAAGGAATTGTACTCTTTCACATATATGTCGGCCTTTTCTATAACCCCCTTGTTGGAGGGGTTCCTGTACCTGTCCATTATCTCTTCCTGGTACATCTGGTCGAGTGTCATAATACTTATTAATCTGCCATATTTAAGTCAAAATCAATCTGAGATGTCTACACCAAGAGCCTTTGCTACGCCTGTCATCACACGCAAATTGTCAGCCGAAGTGTTCAGCGCAACATAAAAGGCTCTTTTCGCGATGCTGAGGGATAGATATTCTATTTCCAGCGCTTGAACTGCATTCTGCAGGTTCGTAATGGGACAGTGTTCGAGAGCCACAGAAAAAGCATGCACCATATTTTGTCTCTTCTCTGAACGCCATTCTCTGTATCTTTCCATTTTTGCCTGGTTTTCCGCTCTTCTGAAAAGCTCTTCTGCAGTATTATACTCCCTGCGTGCTTTTACACACTCCCTCACTTTATCAAGATAATGCATACCGAAAATGGAATTCATGCTTTATATTTTTATCGAGCCGTCTAAACCCCAAACACCTTCCTCGCCTTCTCCAGGGCCTCTGCAAGCCTGTTTATCTCTTCTTCCGTGTTGTATATGTAGAAGCTTGCCCTTGTTGTGGCCGTCTCCCCAAGCCTCTCGGTCAGAGGCATGGCGCAATGGTGGCCGCTCCTCACAGCTATCCCCTCATAGTCGAGGACAGTTGCCAGGTCATGGGGATGCACGTCAGCAAGGTTGAAGCTTATCACGCCTCCCCTTATTTCAGGGTTCATCGGGCCAAATATCCTTAGTTTTTTTATTCCTTTCAACATGTCAAGAGCATAACCAGTCAGATGCTTTTCATGGCTTCTTATATTCTCCATCCCCACCCCCTGCAAATAATCAATGGCGGCGCCTAATCCAATAAAACCAGCTATGTTAGGCGTTCCCGCCTCGAACTTCCACGGCAGATCATTCCATGTTGCATACGTAAGATGAACCTCCTTTATCATGTCCCCTCCAAACTGGACAGGCTCCATCTCCTCAAGCAGCTGCCTTTTGCCATACAGGATGCCCGTACCCGTGGGCCCAAGCATCTTGTGGCCTGAAAAGGCCAGGAAATCGCAGTCCATTACCTTCACATCAACAGGCATATGGGGGACAGCCTGGGCCGCATCCAGCAGGACAAGCGCATCATTCTCATGCGCAATATATACAATGTTTCTGACATCCATGATGGTCCAAAGAAGGTTGCTTGCACAGGAGATAGCAACACTCCTCGCCTTTTTTGAAATTAATTCCCCAAACTGTTCCATTTTCAAAGTGCCGTCATCATTTATATTGACAAATCGGGTCTCTATACCCCTCTTCTTCATGGCCAGCCAGGGGACAAGGTTTGAGTGGTGCTCCATGACTGTGGTTACTATCTCATCGCCTTTTTCCAAGGAATTAGCAAGCATACTATTAGCAACTATATTGATGGCCTCTGTAGTGCCCCTTGTGTATATTATCTCCTCCTTTGCCTTGGCATTTATCAGCTTCAATACTTTCTCCCTCACGCCTTCATAGGCCTCTGTGGCCTCCTGGCTCAATTTATGGACTCCCCTGTGGATATTCGCATTGTATTCCGAATAGTAAGCCTTTTCAGCTTCAATAACCTGCCTCGGCTTCTGGCTTGTGGCGGCGCTGTCAAGATAAACTAATTGTTTTCCATTAACATTCCTCTTGAGAATAGGGAAATCTTCTCTTATCTTTTCGACATCAAAGGTTTTTGGCTTCAGTTTTTCCAGCATACACACCATCCTTTTCTTCGCTTTCCAGCATCCTTTCCTCTATTACCTTAGCAACCATCGCTTTAACTTCTTTATCCCCCACCTTTTCCAGCACATTTTCAAAGAAGCCTTTCACAATAAGCATCTCTGCTTCTTTCCTTTCCAGGCCCCTCGACATGAGATAGAACAACTGCTCGTCATCTATCTTGCTCAAAGTGGCGCCATGCGTGGCTTTGACATCATTCGCATCTATCTGCAAACTTGGGACGCTGTTAGCAAGAGCTTTTTCGCTCAATAAAAGGGTGTGGTCAGCCAGATAGCTGTCCGTCTGCTGGGCCTGCTTCTCTATTTTTATCAGGCCCCTGTAGACAGAGCTTGACTCGCCGGCCATAACGCCTTTGACAAGTATGTTGTTCGCCGTATGATCAGCAATGTGGTACGCATTTGTGTCTATGGCAAAATGCTGGCTTTTATGGCCGAAGAACACGCCATTTGTTGTGCTGCCGCTCCCCCTGCCTCTGAAAAATGTCTCTATTTTTAATTTGTTTAATTTTCCACCAAACAACCCGAATATCCAGTCCACAGAGGCATCATTTTGCAATACAGCGGCCTTTGCGCTGAAGTCAAAAACAGTTTCCTGGAGGTTTTGATAAGAAATAAAATCTAATTTTGAATTATCATGAAGGTATATTTCTGTAAAGTCTGCAGAAAATTCATTACCCTGTCCCTTGTTTTCAAAATAATTCAGGCTGCTGCCTGCTTCCAAAATTATCAGATTGTGGCAGATGCCTCTGAAATCACATGCAAACTTTTCAATGGCTATCCCTTCAGGCACATAAACAAAAACACCGTTTGCCCAGAAGGCCTGCTGTAGTGCGGCAAATTTGTCCTGCTTTATATCGGTTTTCATGAAATATTTCTCCACAAGGCGGCTGTGTTTTTCCAGAGCTGTCCTCATATCGGTTATTAGAAGGCCTTCTGTTTCATTTTTCCTGGCGAAATCAAATTTGATTTCAGATGGCTTCCATGCCGCCTCTATTTTTGAAAGATCGAGCTCCTTCAGGTCAGTGTACTTGTACTCCTCATCCTTCATGGCAGGCATCGGAAGGGATTCAAAGTTTTCAAAAGATCCTCTTCTGAGTTTTGCCAGCCATTCCGGTTCCTTGTTCCTTTTTATTATATCTTCTACAAGTTCACTTTTCAGCTTCATAATCAGTAGTTAGGTATTCGATATTAAAGGCAATTTTACCCGACACTCCCTTCCATCTCCAGCTCAATCAGCCTGTTCAGCTCCACCGCATATTCCAGGGGCAATTGCTTCACAAATGATTCCAGGAAGCCCCTTACTATCAGGGCCATAGCCTCTGCTTCGCCTATCCCCCTGCTCATCAGGTAGAATAATTGTTCATCAGAAACCTTTCCGACACTTGCCTCATGGCTTATGCTCACCTGCTTCTCATTTATCTCCATGTATGGTACTGTGTCGCTGGCCGATTCAGGGTCTAGTATAAGGGCATCACACACAACATTCGATTTCACATTCTTGGCCCCAGGATAAACCTTCAGCAGGCCCCTGTATGTTGTCCTCCCCCCGTCCTTGCTTATGGATTTTGAAGTAATTGTAGAGCTTGTATTTGGCGCAACATGAACAATCTTTGCCCCAGCATCTATGTGCTGGCCCTTGCCAGCAAAGGCCACACTTAAGACTTCTCCTCTTGCCCCATGCTCAAGAAGGAATACAGATGGGTACTTCATCGTGATACGCGATCCCAAGTTCCCATCAAGCCAGAAGACAGTGGCATTTCTGTAGGCATGCGCTCTTTTTGTAACAAGGTTGTAAACATTTGTCGACCAGTTCTGTATGGTTGTATACTGTATTCTTGAGCCTTCCTTGGCTATCAGTTCGACAACAGCGGAATGCAGGCTGTCTGTCGAATATATCGGGGCCGAACAGCCCTCGACATAGTGCACGCTGCTCCCTGGCTCTGTGATTATCAGAGTCCTCTCGAACTGACCAGTGTTTTCGGAATTGATTCTGAAATAGGCCTGCAGCGGCATTTCAACATGCACGCCTTCAGGCACAAATACAAAAGACCCTCCACTCCAACAGGCTGAATTAAGGGCCGCAAACTTGTTGTCCTGGATCGGTATCACAGTGCTGATATATTTCCTGATTATCTCTTCATGCTCCCTTAAACCTGTGTCAAGGTCAGAAAAAATCACGCCCTTTTCTTCAAGGTCCTTTTTCAAATTGTGATATATACTCTCGCTCTCATACTGACCACCCACTCCGGCCAGAAACTTCCTTTCAGCTTCAGGTATCCCAAGCCTCTCGAATGTGTTCTTGATCGTCTCAGGCACATCCTCCCATCTTTTTGCCTGCTTTTCAGAGGGCTTCCTGTAATAGACTATTTTGCTGAAATCCAGTTCACCAAGATTTGGCCCCCATCCGGGCATTGGTTTTGAATTGAAAGCCTTCAGGGCCTTCAGCCTAAAGACTGTCATCCATTCCGGCTCCCCCTTGATTTCCGAGATTGTCTTAACTACCTTTTCTGTCAGGCCTTTCTCTGTCTCAAAAACATACTTCACCTCATCATGGAAGCCATACCTGCTGTAGTCCTTCTCGAACATCTTCTCTTTCAGGACTTTCTGCTGCTGCATGCTATCCACCTTTAATTCTTGGCTTTCATGCTTTAATACTATACAAAATGAAAGGAATCATTAAAAGACCGAAAGGAGACTATTTTGCGGCCACCTTCTCTTTAACCCAGCCGAGAAATCTTTCGGCATCCCTTAATGCATTCTCCGCATCTTGCTGTGACATCAGCTTTTCCTCATACTCTGCAGCATTCTTAATCTGGAGAAGCCTTTGAAGCTGCCATATCTTTTTGCTGATTTCTTCTCCAAAGTCCAATGTCCTGAGCAGTGATATAACATCCTCACGCTTTTCTCCAGCGTTCCTGACGCCCTTGAAAAATATCATAATAGAATCGGATGACGATATCGCTGCATGAACAGAATTTGTCACGCAGGAATTCCAGTTCCCTTTTGAATGAGCATCTTTAGCGGATTCGAAAAATTCGTCTGCCTTTTTCAGGTAATTCATATATAGGTATTTGCTTACAGGCCTAGTTTTCATGCCCATCTGCCGTGCAACGCTATATGCCTTTTCCTGGCTTCCCTGAGGAAAGGCGTATTTTGCTTTGACCTGAATTCCTTCGGGCCGAATATATGAAGCGAAAGCTCATTGCCATATTTCCTGGCTATCATGCCCTGCTTTTCAGCCAGCAGGCGCTCTATTTTGTCTCTCTTCCCAGTGACAATTATAATATCTATGTCGCTGTCTGGCTTTTCCATGTGCTCCACTATGCTGCCGAAAAGGCAGAAAAGCTTGACATCCCTTTCATCTATTATTGCCTTCAGGTCGCACACCAATCTATTCAATGTCATGGTTTCTGCTTCAAATAGAGTCCTTACAATCTCGGTGAAAATAAAGCTTTCCTTGTTTATTTTTATGGCCTTTCCATGGCCATGCATGCTTATATTGAGGAGCCCCATATCCTCGAAGTCTTTCAGGTTGTCGAGCACAGTTGTGTTGTATGTTCCTATAAACCTTGCAAGCTCCCTTGATGTCCATACCTTGTCAGGCATCTTGTAAAATATCCTGAGGAGGGCTATCTTTGTCCTGTTCCCCAATATCCTTTCCAGATAGTTCGTATATAGCATAATCATTTCAGATGATGTAAAATAACCTCATATGAAGTATTTTCACTTTACTATTTATAAAGCTTTAACAGGCATGCGCAGCACGCCCCCTCCCGATACGAGGCCCTGTGCAAGACGCTAATAGCATCTACTCGATAAGAAGCAAGGGGTAGAATGGGGACAGAATGTCCCCATGTGCAGTTTTGTTTTGTAATCAATAGCTTCGGGGCTAATGGACATGGAAATTCCCTTCAA
>CAYJTA010000066.1:0-6044 GCA_964372825.1 uncultured archaeon
TTGGACACATTTGGTTATGAAGCATATCCACTGATATGCTTCTATCCCCTATTACCCTCTCTTACAGCCCTTTTCTTAAAAAAGAAAAGCGCTGGCGGAAAAGAATTTTTTGTTCAGTATTTGTAAAACCCTTTTCTTGGATATCCTCCTCTCTTGAAAAAAGAAGGGTGGAATGGGCCCGGAGAGAATCGAACTCACGACCCCCACATCTCTGCCAACGCAAAAGGGAAGTATCCCCTTTACCGTCCTATTTCCCTCTGAATACAGGTGTTATCAGTGTGGTGCTCTACCACTGAGCCACGGGCCCGGATATAATCAGATTGTGCCAGAGGCTTTTAAATAGAAGAAGCTATTTTTTTCTCTTCCTTCAGGATATCTATCGGTATAAGGTTGTGCTCCCCCTCCAGCTCGGCTATCTTTATCGGATCTGTCATGCCTGCAGGCACCTTTATCAAAACAGGGCTTCCCTGCGCTATCTGCAATGCCCGTGCTGATAGTATCCTTGTCTTCTCGAACTTGGTGTAGAACTTTCTATCCATCATAGCGCCTTCGATATGCATACATCCTGCCTGTTTTCTTTTATGGCCAATAAATATATTTAAACCTTTCGTCTGCCATCTAGCCTATATACCTCATCTCCTCTTTCCTGACCACCGGCGTCGCCTCGTCCTTCGCTATCTCCATGACAGCCTTCCTCTGGAGGCTCTCTATCTTCTTTATGAACTTCTCCATCTCGCTGACCCTCTCGCCAAGCCTCGCCAGATCTACATCTATCTTCAGCATCTTTGTGAGGGACTTCAGAACGATTTCAGCAGCCTTTGGATCAGTCACTATAGGGAAGCCAGATGTCTCACCCAATATGCATACACCTTTCATGCCCTTTTCCTTAGCCAGTCCCAGAAGCAGGCCCGCAGCTCCCACAATGTATCCCACCCTTTTGCCCACCTCGAACTCTATTCCTGCATTCTTGTACTGCTCCACAAGCTCCTTATGAGTCACGCTGCCATATGCCTTCGGCTTCCTCTCCATCTCGCCTGTGGCAAGGCCGCCTATGGTGAAAACGCTCTTGACACCATATTTGGCCACGAAATCCAGTATCTTTTCAGCCACTTCGTAATGGCCGTGTGGCGACTGGCTCTGGCAGTCCCCTGTAAGGAATATGAGATCCCTCTGTCCGGCCTTATGGGCCTTATAATAGTAGAAATAGTTCTTGAGAAGCCTCACTTGGTAGCTCTTGTGCAGCACGACAAAAGGGAAGAAATGCTCCGAATAAAGCTGGGCGAACTTCTTGGCCTTCATCTCCTTTATGAGGTAGCCTGCGGCCACCCTGCCTATGTTTCCTATTCCCGGCAGGCCCACAACAAGGGCAGGGTCCTTAAGCTGCGGCGGCTCCTCAATAACCTTTATGACAGTCATGGGAATCAGTCAGCTTATTATCCTCAAATATACTCTTTTTATAATCATTTATAGCTTAAAAAGGAATAGAAGAAGTTGCCCCCGTCGTATAGAGGCCAAGTATGCTGCCCTCTCGCGCATCTTTCTTTGAAAAAGAAAGCTGCACCAAAGAAAGCGGTGGCGGAAAAGAAACGCTGTACAAGAATCCGCATGGAGAAAGGCAGAGACCCGGGTTCAAAACTACCCTTTCTTTGCAAAAGAAAGGGTAATATGTCCAAAGAAAGCAAATACAAATACTGAACTGGATAATTAAGGTGAAAATCCCGGCGGGGGCGTTTGTCTTTTCAGGGCACAAACCACTCTCAGGATCCAGAATCCGCAAAATCGTCCTTGGTCAGCACCTTCAAGTCCTGCTACTCGAAGGGCTTTGCCCAGAATGTGCCCTGTTTGCAGCAAAGGCAGACTATTTAAGTCAAATGTCTTAATTTCTTTTAATAAAGCTATTTAAGTCAAATGTCTTACTATGCCATATGAAAATAGAAAAACATTTTGAAGCCTTGAAGGAAGTGGATGAAACAATCGAAGAAGCATTGAACTCCAAAAACATATTGTCTTACCAAAGGAGGCTTTCTGCTATGCTTTCCCTCGGCATCCAGCAGCTTATAGAGATTTATTTGCACCGCCTCAATGTCATCAGACCCGGCACACAAGTGAAGCATGAATGGTTCGGCATTGGCGAAAGGAAGCTTCATCAAAGACTTTCAGCCATTCTTACCACTGAAGCGAAAAACATCCCTAGAATACGGGAAATTCTAATTCTTGCAAAGGAAATAGAATCTGACAGGAATGATATCCTTTACGGCTCCCCACTGAGCGACGAAAGCACAATAAAGGGGAAGATAGACGCATACCTTGAAGTCAAGAGGATCATAGAGGAGGAACATGGACAGCGTGGACATAAACCTTGAGATGAAAAGATACGCTGCAGCCTTTACCTATTTTCTGCTGAAGAGGCTTGAAAGAGTATGGTTTGAAAAAATCAGCTCTGTCATTCTTTTCGGAAGCGTGGCCCAAGAGAGGGCAGTCAAAGGCTCGGACATAGATATTTTTGTCGATGCAAACATTTCACAATCAGGCATAAGGCAGCTCCGTTCAGCGGCGCAAAAGGCAAAGGAAGAATTCCTCCTGTCAAACGAGGCCCTTCTGTACAAGGCAAAGGGGATATACAGCGATATAAATGTAATTGTCGGCAACCTTTCCGGCTGGGAAGAGATGAAGAAGTCTGTTTCCTTGTCAGGCATAGTTTTCTATGGTTCCTATAAAGGCGACTTCGGAAAGGACACGCTTGAGTCCTGCATACTGTTTTTCTGGGAAGAAGCAGGCAGGAACAGAGGGGCATTTCTCAACAAGATATATGGCTATACGACCAGAAGAAAGAAATATGCTGGGACAATCCAGAGATTTTCCGGGGCAAAAACAGGCAAATCAGCAGCTATCATCCCTTCAGTAAAGGCAAAGGATTTCATGAAAATACTTGAGAAATACAAAGTAAAGTACCGCACAATTGAGGTGTTTCTTTAGGCACCATCACGGTACAGGCTGCTCCCAAGGGCCAGAAGCGACAAAATCATTCTTTGTCAGCACCTTCCCATTCTGCCACCGGAAGATGATTAAAGGAATCCATGAGCAGTTTTACAGCAGGCATCCCTGCTGCTCTATCTTCTTCTGCATGTCATCTGGTATGTTTACCGTGATAATTTTATAATTCCCCTGTTCTGTGATCTCGCCCTTGCTGATATCTATTGTTTCCTCCTTCCCATTCTTGCAGCTTAATATCACTTTCACTGTGCTTATATCTATCGTTTTTTCGACCTTGATGACAGGAGTCTTTGCTATCTGCACTTCTTTTTTAACTTCTCCATCCTCGATTTCGATAAGCACATTGTTGTTGGCCTCGTTGGACTCATCAACCTCACTGTTGAAATCAGCTTTCAATTCTATTGTATATTTTCCCGGAAGTGTGCTTATTGAAAAGATCTGCTTTTCTATCTTGCCTCTGGGCAAGCTATCAATATTCTTTTCCGCTTTATATGTCCCATACGTCCCGCCTGTGAAAGGCTTGCCATCAACAAAAACCCCTACGCTGAATTTTCCTGTGTCGACTCCATTGTTTCTTACCGAGAATATAGCATCCCACACATACTTCTGTGGATAAACTACGGTGACGAATTTCAAGTAAGGTTTATCATCTGTATGCACCATCTCGATATCAGGCTTGCTGGTAGCTCCAGACTGCGGGCTGCCTCCTTCAGAGGAAGCTTCGCGCTTCTCTACGCTCACCACCTTCCCCCCCTCTACATTTATGGTTACAATATTGTTGCCTTCGTTTGATTCCTTCACCTCACTATCATAATCCACCTTGAGCTCGATTGTGCGCTTCACGTCTTCTGTCTCAACCAGTACAGGTACTTTCTTGGCTTCACCCTTACCAAGCTTTTCTATCGTCAATGACGAGCCCTTCTCCACACCCACCCTCTTGTAGATTTTTCCATCCACAAACGCACCTGCTTTGAACGTGCCCGCATCAACAGTACCAGTATTCTTCACCATGAAATCCACATACCAGGAATATTTCATCGGTGCCGCAGGCGGTATTCCTGATTTATCAAGAGTCAAAAACTGCATGCCTTCTACATTCGCTATCTCAAGCTCAGGCAGATCAGGTTTCTTTGTGCTTCCAGACTGCGAGGGTTCTGAAGTGCCTGTTTTGGCCGGAGAGCCGCCCTTTATGACCTTCAATCCTCCTGCTTCCTTACCGTCAAGTATGAATTCGATGTTGTTGTTGTCATCATCAACTTCCTTGATAACGTTACTTGGATCTATCCACACTACTACATGGTCGCCTTCTTTGAGCTCTTCGATCCTGCCAGGGGCTTGCCTAGTTCTGAAGAATTCCTCTATGTTTATCGCCTTTTCTGGATATACTTTAGCTTCCTCATCCCCCTTCTCAGTTTTCTTTGCAGCCATTATCCCCACTGTCTTTTCCTTTGCAGTGCCGCTGTAATCGATGATGAAATTCACTACGCCGTTTTTCAGCGTTGGGTCATGGATAGCGAAATCAGGCATTTCCTGAACGCCTGGGGTTTTGATAGCCTCCATTCTGCCTGACCTGTAAATGAATTCCATGACATTGTTGTCCATGCTCTTCTCGTAATCTGCATATACAGTGTCTACCAGGAACTTGAACTTCTGGCCATCCTTTGGATCCGGAACAGTCAACTCGACAGGATACTCCTTATTCGGATCCGCTGGCAGCTGTAATCTTCTCGGCGGCGGCTTGGCTGGCGTATGCTGCTTGTCGTCGATGAACAGGTATATTTTCACATCCGTGTCGAACTCCACAGTCCCTGTATTCCTTATGAAAAACTTGATGCTCTTCCCCCCTGCCAGCCCGATGACATCGGCCTTCGGCATCACCTCGAGGTCAGGGAGGTTTCCCCTCCTTCCACCCTTAAGACACTCCTTCCATGCCTCTGCACAATTCTGCTCATTGCAGCCCGCATCAGGTCCGGAGCCCTCTTTCCCATGGCAGTAGCACACCTCTATCCCACCTATCGGCTGCATGCTCCCCCCTTCCCTGCAGAAGGCCTTCACATCATTGGTGCCTTCGCCATCAATCCTGAAGTTGATGGGGCTGTTCTGGCATGCATTCTCATTGACAGGCCTGTTGTTGACATATATGCACACAACCCCCTGGCTGCAGATGGCCTGTGATACGGAAGTGATGGGTGTGTTCACATATTCCCCTTTCTCATTTTTCTTCACGCCGCAGCATTTGTTCCCATCTTTGCAATTAAGCAGAGATCTTCCTGCGTCTCCCGCAGGGCCGCCGCCAGCGCCAGCGCCGCCAAGTATCCTGTCCGTTTCCTTTCTTGTCTCTTTCATCTCACTATCGATCTTCCCCTCTTTTTCCACCGCCTCTGACCGCCTTGCGCGTGCATCCTCAAGGCAGCCGCTGGCAACTGTTGTGCATACTGATTCCTGCCCCCTGCAGGCCCCGCTGTCTATGAGCAGCTGATTGTTGAATAGGCATGTCTCTGCCTGCTGTTTGGCCATCTCCTTCTCTGCCACCGCTTCGAGCCGCTGGAGCTCCAGTTCCTTCAGCTTGCACTGGTTGCCGAACAGGTTTCTTGCAAATTCTCCTACTTTATCGATTATCTTGTAAACAGGATCCGTGCACATTCCTGTAGTAACTCCGGCAGCCTGCAGTGCTGTGTCCACAGGCGACTTGCTTTGAAGTACAGAACCAACAGCCTGTGCTATCGTCTGAACGGTTCTCGCAGTTTCCACTACCGTCTGCACTGTCTGGTCGGTCTGGTCTGTCGACTGGCCTTCAACAAATGAAATCTTATTATTCCCCTGGCCATCAGCATCAGAGAACAGAAGCCCATAAGGCATCTCAACTGCAGCAAGTATTACCCCTGAATCGCTTCCGGCCACTGCTTTCACAGAATAGCCGCTCACCTCATAGTCCTTCGTCCTCTTGGCCGAGCCGCTCCCCTTGTACGCCACAGCAAGGGTGATTTTATACACGACAGCCGGGTTGGATATCGGGCCGCCAGAGGACGAGAATGTGTGGGGCATGCCTA
>CAYJTA010000067.1:0-5885 GCA_964372825.1 uncultured archaeon
CAGCCCGGTCAAAGCCCCAGAAAGCAGATGCAAATGTCCTTCTTGTCGCTGAAGAAGATTCCCTTGAAAGGGGGCTGAAGGCTGTATTTGCCCCTGAATTCGGAAAAACTTTTGCCAGGCCTTCTGGGAATGAGTTCAAAATAGACATTTTTGTCGGCTTAGGGAAGGCAAAAGAGATCACGAAAGAAAAAGTAAGGAGAGCCGCATCCCTAGCTGTTGCCGAGGCGAAAAAGATAAAGGCGGATTCATGCTCCCTTCCTGTAAGAAAATGCGGAAAACTTCCTGAAGAGGAGTTTGCCTCTGCTGCAGTTGAGGGTTTTGTTCTTGGCGATTATGCCTTTGACAAATACAGGACAGATGAAAAAATCCATGTCAAGAAGGTTGCTATTGTCTGCTCTTCAAAAGCAGAAAAAAGAATCAAAGATCTCATGCAAAGGACAAAAACAATATGCGACAACGTGATATTTGCCAGGGACACCATAAACGACAATGCGGACAGGATGAATCCTGAAGCCTTGGCTGAACTGGCAAGGAAGGTTGCAAAAGAAAGCGGACTGAAAATAAGGATTCTCGGCAAGAAGGAGATGGAGAAATTAGGCATGAACCTTATCCTTGCCGTTGGCAAAGGCAGCCAGTATGAGCCGAAGCTTGTCGTTCTGGAGTATAGGGGAAATCCAAGGACAAAGGAAAGGACTGCAATAGTCGGGAAGGGCATAACATTCGACAGCGGGGGAATCAATCTCAAGCCTACCGGCTTCATTGAGACGATGAGGGACGACAAGTCAGGGGCCATAGCTGTCATTGCAGCAATCAAGACGCTTGCCGAACTGAAAGCAAAAGCGATTGTCTTGGCCGTGATGCCTCTGGCCGAGAACATAGTGGGCTCCAAGGCCTACAAGCCGGGCGATGTTTTCAGGGCGTACAACGGGAAGACAGTGGAGATAAACACCACGGATGCCGAAGGGAGGCTCGTATTGGCGGATGCTATTTCTTTTATCGAAAAAGAATACAAACCAAAGGTGATAATAGATCTTGCAACACTGACAGGAGCCTGTCTTGTCTGCTTCGGAGAATATGTTGCTGCCCTGCTGTCAAACGATGAAAAGCTGGCCAGAAGGATATTCGAAGCAGGCCAGAAGACATATGAGAGGGCATGGCAATTGCCTCTGTACGATGAATATAAAGAAGAGATAAAAGGAGAGACATCAGACCTCAAGAACCTGGCCTACAACAACGGCAGGTATGCGGGCGTGATCACTGGCGCTGCATTCATAGGCAGCTTTGTCGAGCAGGCCGCATGGGCCCATCTGGACATAGCAGGGGTTTCATGGTACGAGAAGGAGAGGTTTTATATCAAGAAAGGGGCCACAGGGTGGGGAGTGAGGATGCTGGTGGAGATGCTGGAGAGTTTCTGAATTATTTCTTCGTTTTCCCGAAGCTATCAAAAAGGATACATATAAAGGAAACAATATATCATATGGACCGCCAGCAGCTCCTGTTGAGGGCCGTGAAAGACTATAATGGTTTTACCTCTAATGACTCAAAGGTGAATCTGGTTCATGAGAAGGGCAGCTACATAACTGTCGAGATCAGGATGAAAGAATCTGGCCTGAGTAAGGGAAAGGAGATTTCAGACCTCCTCCTTGAGAGCCTCTATGAGCTGAAGATGATCCTTGAGAGGAGCATTGAGATGCCTATTTCCATCGAGAGGGTGAGAAGGATAGACGGAAAAAGCTACCTTGCGACATTCTTTTCAAAGAAGAGGCATGTGTTCAGGCACTGAAGCCTATTCAAAAGAGATGAAGATGAAATGGCTGCGTCATAGGCATCTCTGAGATCAGATTTATATTTAAGCCCAGAAAGAAAGTACAGCTTATGAGGATGAAATATGCTGAAATGGAAAACCTCAAAAAGTTTTTGAGGAAGAAGAAATATGTCAGGGCAGCTTATCTTTTCGGCTCCATGGCAGAGAGAAGAGGAAGCCAACTTAGCGATATAGATATAGCAGCCTTTATAGATGACAGGCTTGGAAGAGCAGAAAGGAACAGAAGAAAGATTTTACTCATAAATGCAATATCTTCTATTCTGAAAACCGATAGAATAGACCTTGTAATAATGAACGATTCCCCTCTTATGCTCAACTATAATATCGTAAAAACCGGAAAGGTGCTCAAATCAGGCACAGAAAGGGTGATGCTAGAAACAGCTATTATGTCCGAGTATCTTGACAGAAAATATTATGATGATTTATACATAAAGGCATCGCTTGCTAGGATATCGAGAATGGGCATCGTATGAAAGCTGAAATAGAGGCAAAACTGAGGGAACTTGGGAAATATGTCCGTCTTCTGAAAGAATACAGGATGCAGAGTAGGAATAGCCTTGAAAAGGATTTGACTTTGAGAGGGGCTGTTGAAAGGTATATGCAGCTTGCCATAGAGATAGTTATAGAAATAGGGGAAATGATAATCGCAAAGCAGGGCTTCAGAAAGCCTGAAACATACAGGGAGGTTATCGAAATTCTGGGTGAAGAAGGCATACTAAAAAAGAAATTCGCAAAAAAATTTTCTCCTGCTGCTGGCTTCAGGAACATCCTGATCCACAGGTATGGGGAAATAGATATTGATGAGCTGTATTCACACCTCCAGAAAGATCTGGAAGACTTCGACATATTTGCACAGCAGGTTGCAAGGCACCTTGGAAAAAAATAGGATTCCCTGTCCAGATTATGCCAATAAAGAAGGAGCGGCACGAGAAAAACCGGATGCTGAAGAATGCGAATTTTTGGCATAGAGTTGCTTCGGTAAAGAACAAACAGTGCATGAACCTCTAAATCAAAAGCTGATGGAAGAGGTAGGGTCCAAAGAGATGGGATGGAAGAGTCTTGCAATTTGCGTGCCAATCACTTCTCTCTCCTGAGATTTCTTAGCTCTCCTGTCCAAGTACTTCGAGCATCCTTACAGCGGCTACTACAGCTCGTTTTCCGTATTCCTTAAGGCGCGCTTTGGCAAGGTGCAGAGGGGCGTTCGGGCCGATGATGCCAAGGGCGACGGGCTTTTCAAACTCAAGGCTAAGCCCGGAAATTTTGCCTGCAACTGTGTAAGCAATGACCCTGTCATGGTCTGTTTCGCCTTTCTTCACAACGCCGAGGGTGACGACTGCATCAATATCCTTCCTTTTCAGAAGCTTTTTCACCCCAAGAGGTATCTCAAAGCTCCCGGGGACATGCATCACTTCCATGACATTTGCCTTCAGCCGAATTGCGGCCTTTTGTGCGCTCTGAAGCATCTTTGCCGTCATCTGCTTGTTGAAGTCTGAAACGACAATTCCCAGGTTTGGCACAGAATCACCTCTCCAATAGGCTGAATACCACTTTCGCAATATAATCCAGCTCAACATTAACTTTGTCTCCAGCGCCTTTAAAGCCCAGAGTCGTGTTCTTAAGCGTGTGCGGGATCAGGGCTATGGAGAATTCATCTTTTCCGACATCCACAACAGTCAGGGAGATGCCGTCAACTGAAACGCAGCCTTTCGGCCCAATAAATTTCCTGAATCTTCTCGGAAAGGAAATCCAGAGTGTTTTGTTCTTACCTCCAGCAATTTCTTTTTTGATTTCGCCAAGAAAATCAACATGCCCAAGCACGAAATGGCCTCCAACACGCTGGCCGAATTTCAAGGGGCGCTCAATGTTCACTTTATCGTCTTTTCCTAATATGCCAAGATTAGTTTTCTTCAGGGTTTCATCCATGATTTCAACTTTGGCCCTTGATTTCCTCATTCCGGCAACAGTAAGGCAAACCCCGTTTACCGCAATGCTGTCCCCAATTTTTATGCCTTCTGCAAATTTTTCCAAATCAATTTCAACAGTCGAAAAATCCTTTTCCCTTTTCACTGAACTGATTTTGCACAGCCTTTCCACGATGCCGGAGAACATGCATGATTTTATGCAGGCCGATACTTAAAGACTTATGGATGATGACAATTGCAAATACTCTTCGAGGTTTTTTCTTATCCCTTCACATTCCCTATCGGCCTGAAACCGACTACAGGCTTTGAGATTCCAGCAGCAGCCACGGAACCAATCATCCCAGAAAAGCCTTCACATAAGCCAAGAATCTTTCCGCATCAAGCTTAGCCTGCTGGGCATCTTTTTCCTTCAGCTGTCTGTCCCCATACTCCGCATCTGTTTTTGTTTGAATGAGTCTGAGCAGTCTCTGGCAAGCTTTTCTGTGCTCTTCTTTTTGGAGAAGGCCTCTGAAAAATTCAGCCGCTTCCCTGTGGTCCTGCCCTTTGTATCTCTGGGCCTTCAGGTGGATACAGAAGGCATCCTGGGCTGAAATAGCACAATGAACCGCATTCCCAACACAGGCGTCCCAGTCTCTATTATTAAAGGATGCCTCAGAAGATCTAGAATATTGGTCTGCTCTGACAAGATAGATCCCTTTCCCTTTCCATCTGTCTACGTTTACTATCATCTGATCACAATCCCGCGTTTGATATTCTCCAGCAGCTGCTGGCTTCTACTGATCCCTGTTTCTGTCATGGCATGGGCATGGATTGAGTTGCCATACCTTTCCCTGTAAAATTCAGCCACTTCAAGCACTCTTCCCATGGCACGCTGCTTGTGTTCCTGCCTCCCCACAAGGAGGAAAAGATCTATGTCCGATGACTCATTTTCCCTTCCGTCAGCAATGGAGCCAAAAAGCACAACTTTCTTTATGTACGTGTACGCCCCTCCAAAATCTGCCTCGAGCCTCTGCTTCAGATCCACAATAGGCGGATTTCTTGCCAGATATTCAAGGTTGCAGGCCAAAAAAGCATAGCTTTTTCCATTCAGCGACCATACATTGACATTGCCTATCTTCGCCTTCCTCAGGAAGTTGGCGCTTTCCATGTCCTTCAGGGCCTTGCCCACGGCCACATGCGACAGGCCCACAGACCTGGCCAGCTCCCTTTCCCCTGAGGGCCCGGTGCCTGACAGCATGTGAAGCGCAATTTTCAACTTTGCCTTTGACCCTAGCAGCCTGACAGCAAAATCGCGGAATATCATATAGAAAGTTTACAATTGGTAATATATAAAGTTAACGGTTGGTAACTTTTATTTATTTCTGACAAATTTATAAGTCACTATCAAAAGCAATGATGTGCAAAATAATAATGCTATTGAAGGAAGCCAGAGCATGTTATCTGTAGTCAGAGCATGCCTAGATTCGAGAAAAGCAGAGATTTATTTCCAGGAAAAGGTCGATAATGCGATTCCGTTCGTGGTCGGCCATGCAGGGAGATTCGAATCTGCGGAAATCCCTTCCGGCGGATATCTATGCCAGGTTGTCGAGTTCCTGATAGCGCCCAAAAAAGGCCTGTATACTGCCGAGGAATTGAATGGCCTGATGTATGATTTAGCTCCCGGTTTGGAGCCTTCTGAAAATAGGCCTTTCTGCGAGCAGGGAGAAGGCAGAGGCCGCTGTTTGTGTTATGGCCGTCTTTTCTACAGCGAAGTGATAGGGCATGATAAGACGTTCCGGGTAATATCTTTGATGGACACTGATTCGATGTGACCAGGACAGTCAGAATACAACGGCCTGGCCATCAAGCTGGAAGCGAAGGAAATCACCAGACTGGTAAAGCTGCTGCCTTTCCCGGACCAGCGGCTTTTGAAGGACATCCTAAAATATCATGGTTTGTTGAATGAAGAGTACATAGATTTGGAGTCTCTGGGATATTTTCAAAGAGGAAAATCTCGCATATCCAAGGGAATGAAAACAGCTGAAGATCATCTTGAACAGGTAAGAAGAGAGAAGGCAAAAGGCAGATTGCTGCCGGAAAGACCGCTATATCGGGCGGTAAAGATTGATCCGGCGACAGGCATAGTAATCTCTTCTGAA
>CAYJTA010000068.1:0-5878 GCA_964372825.1 uncultured archaeon
CTGCCGTGTCGCTTGTATCAGCAAAGGGCTCGCATGCCTTCGTCTGCCACGCCCCGAAATCCGTGTGGTCATCCCCGCCCCCGCAGTCGGAATGCTGCCTGCATGCTATCTGCGAGGGGCTTGTAAACCTGCAGGCCTCTATCCTCAGGTCGCTGAGCTGCACTATGCCCCCTGCTTTTGATGATGTCCTGAAGGTGAATGTGCAGTTATTGTTCATGGGGCTGCATGAGGTCAATAGGCTGTTCAGGGAAGATGAAAAGGACTCCGCCTTCACGGTGCTTCCAAGCTCGCCGGGTATGAAGATATCAGTTATCCCGTCTGTGCTTATATCGACTGAAACATTCTTTGGCAAGGAAGAAGCCATCTCTATCGCTATCTCCCTGTATATGTCCACTATCGTGCTCCCGTTTGCCACAAAGTGCTTCCCATTGCCGCATGCTGCTATGGCCATCATCGTTGGTATGTCCACCTCGTCGACAAAGGATACGGCAAACACCTTTGCCTTGTGGACATTCCATGCTTCGCATGCCTTGCCTATGGCCTCCTGCTTGGCCTTTGTCACATTGCAGAACCCTGAAAGGCATCTATTAGCCACTCCGTCACTCATCAGGACAATGGTCCTCACATCATTCTTGCCATCTTTGATGAGGTCGATTGCCTTCTGCAGGCCGCAGGATATGCATGTGAAGCCGTTGGGGCTGTATGAGTTCACTTCATCTATGAGTTTCTTTTTGTCATTTGTCAGCGGCACAAAGCTCATCAGCCTGCCAGAATAGCTCGCAAGGCCAATCCTGTTCCTGTCCGACTGCATCACGAGATTGATGAACTCCTTGTCAGCGGCTTTGGCACGGTCCATCTTTGTCCCCAGTGATGGAGGATCGTCAAGCTCCATGCTCTGGGAAACGTCTGTCACGACTATGCTGTCCAGCGTCCTGTCGAATGTGAACTCCTTCTGGTAGCCAGTGAGGTTCAGGGACGCCTTTGTTACCTTCACCTTCTCCACCTTTCCTGAGATATTCATAAACTTGGGCACATTGACCTTAGGTTCGTCGCTGAACCCTCCGCCTGCATTGAAGGTGAGATTCTTTTGCCCTGATCCGTCTGCAAACCTGTCTATAGTGCCTATAGGCTCGCATATGAGATCAACACAGCCTCTGGATGCGTCGCACTCCTGGTTCTCCCTCAGCGTGCAGGACTGCACGGGGCACCCATTGGCAGTGCATGCCTGCGTTCCATAGTAGCATGTGTTATCGGCCACGGTTCCCGGCACAGGGCATGCCTGCTGGCTGTATCTGCAGGCCCCGTCAACGCACAGGCCATTGTAATTGCACTGGCTGCCTATCAGTAGGTTTGGGCAGTCTGCATTTGTCAGGCACTCGGCGGAGCAGATGAAGCTCGGACCTTTCGAGACTATGTTTGACACTGAACTGGTTCTGCACGCCCCTGCCTGGCAGAAGCCGTCTGTTGTCGTTGTGTTCTCCTTCAGTATCTTGCCATCGCAGAACTCCCTCTTTATCTGGCCATCAAGCTGGCTGCAGTCCTGCAAAGGCGTGTCTTCTGTCCTGACAGATTCCCTGCATCCTCCGGGAGCGCATGCGAATGTGTGGAAGATCTTCCTTCTTGCCGATATGTCGCCAGAGCATATCACAGGCTCTTCGACAAAGTTCATTGCAGAGCAGTTCTGCTGCTGGAAGGTCACGCCAGATGATGAGCATGACGCTGAATGATAGAATATTGCATTGTCGGAAGAGCAGAACGGAGCCATGGGCTCCTGCCTTGCGAAGCCGCAAGTGTTTTGAGTATCGCATCCTGACAAACATGTGGTTCCTGACACCTTGAAATCGTCTGGAGAATCGCACACAGCCCCGCAGGAATTCTCTGTGCAGCTGTATGCGAATTGATCTTCTGTGCAGCCGCATGAGAAGGAACAAGAGCCATATGAATCCCTCGTCCCTGTCTTGTTCCCAAGGCAGGCGCTTGTTGGCTGAGGGCAATTATTATTGTTCTGGGTTCCCGGAAGCTCGCATGTCTCATTCTGCTGGTTCACTGTCCCGTCACCGCAAATTGGTTTGGGAAGCTGCTGTTTGTTCTTGAAAAGGACGGCAGAGCATGTGCTGCCCGGCTCTACCAGTACCTTCCCATCCGACGGCGTGGTTTGTATCAGGTTCCATCCTTCAGATACTATTTCAGAGACATTATGCCATCCGATAGGCACATTGCTGAACTTCACAATCCCTGAGCCGTCATTGTAGACTGTAATGTTATTGTCGAGAGTGAATCCAAACTGTGGCACAGGCCTTATCTCCTGGTTCTGCGGGTTGAAGGCCTCCTTCTTGACTTCGATGCAGCCGAACGGTTTGGGTATGTTGAGGCAGCCGCATGACCGGAGGTTGCACGTGTCTATGGTCCCTTCCATGCCATCATCGCATTGGGCATCAGTAGTGCATGTCGCCCCGCATGCCAGGCTGCAGCCGTTTATAGCATCCTGCGAGGATGCAGTCTCTCTGCATGATCCTTCAGAGCAGAAGAAGTCATGGGTTGTCGTCCTGTTACCTGACCTCTTGTCGCTGCATATGCTTTCCGTAGAACTGTAATCAAGAGAATTGCAGTTCTGGATTGCAGTTTCGTGCACCTGTTGTCTCACTTCAGCGCATGCTGCGTTTTGGCAGCTGAAATCATGCTCTCTGACTCTTGACAAGACATTGTCCCCTGAGCATGCATTCGAAAGGGATTCATTGAAGTCCCTTCCATTGCAGTCTTCAAGAAGAGTTATGTTGGTTATCCTTATCTCCTCCCTGCATCCTTCAGGAGCGCATGAGAAGTCATGGAAAAGCCGCTTTGTTTTTTTGCTCGATCCGTCGCAGAACTCCAGGTCCTCATAAAAGTCCCTTGAGTTGCAGTCCTCTTCCTGGAAACTGGCCCCTGATGCTGTGCATGCCCCGTTGAAGTGCCTCACGTCGTTCTGGCAGAAATTGTCAAGCCTTACTGATGAGGAGAAGCCGCATGTTTCCTGTGTGTCACAGCCGAATGTGCAGGTGTTGTTCACCACTTTGTAATCCTCAGGAGAGTCACATACGGCACCGCACAAGCCTTCCACGCAGCCTGTCACAGGAGCCGGAGGCAGGCATGTGGCCTGCTCTGATGTGCAGATGAAATCAGTTGAACAGAAATTCATGGTAGAGTTCTGGACATTCACGGAATCCGTTATCATGTTCCTGTTGTAATCTGTCAGCTTGGCCCCGGTGCAGAAATCAGTGAATGTCTCATTGCAGCTGCTGCCGGGACAGAATCCGTTTTGTGGGGTCAGGTTTGCAAGAGCGCAGCTTGCAGGGCTGTTCTGTGCGCATGTCCAGTCCTGTATCCCGCACGCTCCTGTAATGTTGCCATCCCTTGAGTTGCAGTTTTCGACAGTGCTTTCATTTGTATTCGAAACAGTTTCAGTGCATGCGGGAGGTGCGCATGAAAAGTCATGAAGCTCCCTGGACTGTCTTATTTCGTCTCCCCTGCAGAACTGTGTGAAATTGCCGAAGAAATCCAGGGCGTTGCAGTCCTGCTTCTGGTATTCGCAAGTGAAATTCCTGCTATTGCATGTGCCATTGAAATTCCTTGTATCTCCTTGGCAGAAATTGCTGCTGCATCTGCTGTTGTCAGGCTTCACCTCTGTCACCACGCAGTCCACCCTGTTGAGCTCTTCGGAACAGCTCCAGTCAAGAAGGCCGCACTGGTTCAGCTGCTGGCCGTCCCTTGAATCGCAGTTGTCAATCAGCTCGTCCCTGACTGTTATGTTTTCCCTGCAGCCCTCAGGGGCGCATGTGAAATTGTGGAATATTAGCCTCTTTGTCACATTGTTGCCATTGCATACTGTCCTGTTTTCAATGTAATTCCTGCCGGCACAGTTTTCAGTGGTGAACGAGCACCCATTCCCAGAGCATGCCCCGCTGAAGCTCCTCACAGTCCCGTTGCAGAAATTATTCAGGGGGCATGAGTTTCCGTAGCCGCATATATCTGTGCTGCAGCCGAAGAAGCACGTATTGTCCCTTATTGTGAAATTATCCCTCCCGTCGCAGAAGTTTACAGGCGCAGATGATGTCGAATTGATCTTGTACGTCTGGCTTTCCACGTCTTCAGTATTGCCGTATTTGTCCCTGCTGAAATAGCAGACCTTCTTTTCACAGGTGCCTGATGCGCACTCTATAGTTCCATTGAGGCCTTGCATATAGAAATCCCTGAAATTGTAAAGCTGCTGGATCTGTGAAGCGCTTAGAGCCAGATTATATATCCTGACTTCGTCTATCTTACCTTTGAATGGCTGGTATCCTCCGTATCCCGCATAGCCCTCCCCCATGCTCTCACTACCCACAGTTGCCACAGGCTCTGACAATGAGTATTTGCGGACATACAGGTCATCTATTTCTGCCGCCATATTGTAGTTGATAACCGGGGAAAACTTCAGCGGAGTTTCGGATGAATAGGACGAGTCATATGATGTCTCCCATGTCATGCCTCCGTCAATGCTCCTCTGGTACGTTGCCCCGTTAGGCTTGACTCTCACCCTGACTTTGTAAGGGACATTATAGCTCCATGAGCCGGGCATTGTCCCCCTGAAGGCTCCGTCTTCATACACCGCCACGGGCCCGTTGTTATCATAGTATCCATACACAAGATCGGTATAGCTTGCCCCTCCGCCTGCATCCTTCCAGCCGAACATCATGTGGTTGCCTCCTGTTTTCCTGTAGCTCCAGACTGCCTCGATATTGGACCTGTCCAGATTCGGCAGGCTGTAGATGGAAGCCGTGCCCCAGCCTGCGCCATTTGAAACTATGAGCCTGTTGCTCTGGATGATGTAATTATAAGGATCGGCCTCCGTCCACCTGAGGCTGTTGATTGATGTCCCTGTGAAATCATCAAAGAACAGGAAGGTTGTGACTCCATTGCTCGCCGAGCCTGCGGCCGGATTCCCGTAGTACATATAAATTGCGCTTGTTCCCGGCGTAAGGGAAGGAAATTTAACCCAGAATCTCCCATCGGACTCCCTCCAGTGGCTCAGCTGCGCCGAGCCGCCGGAATCCGTGAACCTGACGTCATCATAGTTGAGTTTCGCCTTGGCCTCATACAAAGCCTGTATTTCAGCTGCGCCCACTGCCCTGTTATATATCTTCAGCTCGTCAATCCTCCCCCTGAAGAAGTCCACATTGTCCCTCTTGTCAGCCCCTATGTATACGTTTATCGGAACCAAGGTGCGCGCTGGGGCTGGCTGTGAGCCGTCAAGCAGGCCGTCAATGTAAATCCTGGCCGAGCCGTCGCTTTCCCTCGTCGCAACTATATGATGCCAAATGCCGTCATTCACACTCCTCACAGACTCCAGAACAAAGCCTATGGCGCCATCGCCATATGTCCACCACAGCACCTTTCCACTCGGTCTCACCCTCAATTGATATTCCCCATTGAATGCAGCCGCGCTCCTCTGCTGGATTATTGTCTGCTCAGCCGCTGTGTTTGTCCTTATCCAGGCTGATATCGCGAATGGCCCAGTGCCTGTTATTACAGGCCTCATGCCAGCATCGGCATAGTCATTTGTCCCGTCGAATTCAAGAGACCTTCCAAATCTGCCGTCGGCCCATAAGGGGCCATTGACAAGCGCCGCATCATTATCCCTCCCGCTGCTGTCGTCTGCTATCGTCCCTGAAGCCTCATCGAAGTGCCATGATGCCAGCAGGCTGTTCTCGTTATAAATCGGATTGGTAACCAGAACCTGGTAATCCGATAAGGCAGAGCCGCTGTTGGAAACAGTTATGGGCTTCCTGTAGCTGAAGCCGGCAAGGCCGCCGGAATAGGAATAGCCATGATTGTTGCCGATGGTGAGGTTGGAATCGGATGC
>CAYJTA010000069.1:0-5803 GCA_964372825.1 uncultured archaeon
GGAATATTTTGTTTCATGTTATTAGGTTAGCAAAAAATCCTATATAAAGTTTGTTAAGCCGAGCCGAATTGCACATAACATCGGGCTTATGCGAAGTTCAAATCCCCTCGTGAGAAAAATCTCCCTCGACGTAGTCAGAGCTAGAGATTTTTCGATACAGAGATGGGATTTGAATTTGGGAAACCGAAGTGCAACGAGGTTTCCGCATAAGCCCTGTTAAATGCCCCGAGCCGTAGGCGAGAGTGCAACGTGGTCGAGGAATTTTTGAAAAAATTCCGAAGAAGTTTGCCCCCGTCCCGTCATAAGAAACAGAAAAAATTATTTAAAAAGCTCCCATTTGGATCTCATTATCAAATAAAGGATTACTGGTCCCATTAAACCAAGTAATGCGGAGACAATTCCAATTCCGATAACAAGATTAATGACAAAGATTATTCCAGCACTTCCACAAAATGCAAAGAAAGCCCATCTATTCCACATAAACAAAAATATTGTGAATACAAGATTTAGAAGTGCGAAAACACCAAGAGAATAAATTGCCCACATTGGAATTGTCTGAAGAACAGAAGCAATAACTCCTCCGCCTAATAAATATGATAATGCAGTAATCCCATTGAAAATTAACATCAAAATTAACCAAATGGTTAGTAAAGCACCCCGTTTTTTTTCTGTTTCTGCCATAATAATTTAATTATAAATTAATTGGTATATAAACATTTTGATTTTGTAGGGACTGGGGCAAATTGCATTTAACACCTATTACACGAACCATCCCTGCTACAAACACCGAGATATGGCCAAAAAAGCGAAGTTTTTAAGTAGGCCATGCCATACCATTTCATGGCCTTTGATGCCCGAAGCCTGACGCCACGGCAGAGATATGAGCTTGTCGGCAGGCTGATTGAGGAGATAAAGCTGAGGAAATATTCCTTCCAGACAGGGAAGGCCTATATTGCCGTTGTGAATGCCTTTCTGAAATCGGGCCAAAACCCGAGGGAGTTCCTGCTTGGCCAATCAGACAGGAGCAGTTCAACTATGCGGTCTGTTTACTTTGCCCTCCAGTTCTTTTACCGGAATGTTCTCCATGAAACGTTTGATGGGCAGATACCGCTGGCCAAGAACAAGGCAAAGCTGCCGGTTGTGCTGGCCAAGGAAGAGGTGGAATCAATGATAAGATCAACAGGGAATGTCAAGCACAAGGCCGTCCTGGCTCTGCTGTACTACGGTGGCCTGAGGCTGGACGAGGCCAGAAGCATCATGTGGCAGGACATTGATTTTTCGAGGGAAATGATCCATCTCAGGACAGCAAAAGGGGGCAGGGAAAGGGTCCTTTTCCTCCATCCCAAGGCCGGGCAAATATTGGAATTTTATGGGAAGGGGGAAGAGGGGCTGGTCTTTATGTCCAATATGGGAAGAAAATACAGCAAGCGGACGATACAGGTGATTGTTGAAAATGCGGCAAGGAAAGCTGGAATAAAAAAGCATGTGACTCCCCACACGCTCCGCCACAGCTTTGCCACGCATCTGCTGGAAGCAGGGGCCGACATAAGGCATATACAGCACCTTCTTGGCCACAAGAACCTGAAGACAACTCAGATATATACCCATGTCGCCAATAAGGACATCAAGAGGCTTGCTGACCTGCTGTAGGTGATTATTATGAGGAACAGGCAGCTCTTTTATATATTGGCAAGAAGCGAAAGTGCTAACGGTGGAAAAAATGGAAGGGACAGACCAGTATGAAAAAAAGAGATTATTATGAAATTCTCGGAGTGAATAAAAACGCTTCCCCTGAAGACATAAAGCGCGCCTTCAGGCAGCTTGCTAGGAAATGGCATCCGGATGTAAATCCAGGGAACAAGGAGGCTGAGGAGAAGTTCAAGGAGATAAACGAGGCCTTCCAGGTTCTATCAGATCCCCAGAAAAAGGCCCAGTACGACCAGTTCGGGCACTCAGCCTTCAGGCCGGAGGACTTCGCAGGCTTCAGAGACTTCCATTTCGAGGACCTGTTCAGGGATTTCGGATTCGGGGATATCTTTGATGTCTTCTCTGGATTCAGCGGGGGAGGCAGGAGGAGCAGGGTCAGGGAAGGCGCTGACCTGAGGTATGACCTTGAGATCTCCCTTGGGGAAGCCTTCAATGGAGTGGCGACCAAGATAGAGGTCCCCCATCTTGCCGAATGCCCTGCATGCAAGGGGACAGGGGCCAAGCCAGGTTTCTTGAAGGACTGCCATGACTGCAACGGGACAGGCGAGATAAGAAGGGTCCACAGGAGCCCTATCGGCCAGATAATGAACATAACCGAGTGCAGGAAATGCGGGGGCAGGGGAAAGTTTGCTGAAAAGCCTTGCGAAAGCTGCGGGGGGGAAGGGCAGGTGAAGAAAGTCAAGATGATAGAGGTGAAGATACCCAGAGGCGTGGATGACGGCCAGTACCTCAGGATCGCAGGCGAGGGCGAGCCGGGAGAGAATGGCGGCCAGCCTGGAGACCTGTACGTTGTTGTAGGCGTAAAGGAGCATGGAGTATTTGACAGGCATGAGGCTGACCTTTTCTGCAAGACTACTATAGACCTTGGGACAGCCATGCTTGGCGGGGAGATAGAGATCCCCACAATTACCGGCAAGGCCAGGCTGAAAATACCGAAAGGGACGCAGAGCCATACTGTATTCAGGCTGAAGGGGCAGGGGATGCCTTACATGAATTCAGGCAGAAAGGGCGACCAGCTGGTGAAGGTGGAAGTGCATATACCTGAAAGGCTTTCCAAAAAGCAGGAAGAGCTTCTGAAGGAATTCCTCTCTGAAAGGAAGGCCGAGACAAGGAAAGGGTTTTTCGAGAAAAGATGAAGGAGTATTTTGAATAGGATGATAGGATCTGCCCTTCATTTTCCTATCTGCCTGTAGAATTCAGTGGAAGCCTTCAGGACAAATATCTCTGATATTGTGGCGCCTGCTATGACAAGAGAGAAAAAGAAAACGGATTGAAGGTCATTCAGCGCGTTTTTGAAAAAAGCGAGGATTGCAGCTGTGCCGGTATCATCTGTATAAGAAAGAAATGCGTCTAACTGCGGGAGAACGAGGAAAAGCAAGGGGAGGCTGAAGATGACTTCTGTAAGGAAGGAAAAAATTCCAAGAAGAACATATATGAAGAAAACCGTGAAAGGTTTGCTGATGAACAGCTTTGCGGATTCTCGAAGAGATTGCCTGAGGCCTTTTTTCCCGAGCATGGCTGACTGGAGATAGAAAAAGAAGACAAGGGATAAGGCTATGGAAGCCAATAAATTCACCAAAGTGTCGAAAAGCTTGACAAACTTCAGGAAGATCATTATGAAGGATACAGATAGAACGGCCAGAAAAAGCGTTGAATATCTGTTTTTTGCCGCGGCCATGCCTTTCTCAAAGTTCTCCCCCGTGGCGGAGATGTGAACTATGGCTCCCTTTATCAGTATTGCTAAAGGGAAGTATATCAGGCTGCCTGCCAATAACGCTAGGATGAGATTGGTTAGTGGCGCGAGAAGCAGCAGGTTTTGGGAAGATGCCGCTGCAGAGATTGAGGACAACAATATGTCGAAATTCGATGATATCAGAAAAATGGAGTAAAAGGAAGCTGCCAGGTTCAGCATCAGCAAAACAATCCAGTCCTTTGGACTGATGCAGAAAGCAAATGCTGATTTTAGAGTTTGGACATATTTTGGCATAGCTTTCTATCGGTGTTATCTTAATAAGCTTTCTTTCTGGACATCTGGTTGAAATTATTTCTTGAGCCCCTTTATCTTCTCCCTTACGTCATCGAAAAGCCTCTTGGCTTCGCCTTCCTCGATCACGGCGATGGCGGATGTCTGCACCTCTATTCCCACGCTCTTGCCGAGATCCTGCTTGCTGGGCACATAGACATAAGGCACCTGCTTCTCTTCGCAGAGCTGGGGGAGATGCATCACGATTTCCGGAGGATCGACATCCTCTGCAATCACAACAATCTTCGATATCCCTCTCTCTATCGCCTTCGTGGCCTCGTTTACACCCTTTCTTGTTTTTCCTGTCCCTTTCGTGGCCTGCAAAGCTTCGTACACCTTGCCCACAAGCTCCTTCGGGACTTCAAACTTTACGAATGCCGGTTTTGCCATGTTTTTACCTCAACCTTTTCACCGAATCCAAGGCTCTGTCATCGGCTGAAAATATCTTATGTATATGGCTTAATAAGCTTTTTAAGCTTTTTTTCTAAACTATACGGCAGAGGGGAGATGACAGAGGTTTATAGTTCTGGCAGCGAATTGGTGCGTCTTCATAATGAGAAGTATTTTATTCAGCAGCTAAGGGATCGATATGATACACTTCAGAGAACAAAAAAAGTCGAGGCCTGTGACCATCTTCTGGGTGAGCTGACCGAGAAAATAAAAAGGCGACTAAAAACTATCAGGTGAATGAGAGGATTCTTTGTGTGGCTGCGCCATGAACTCCCCTATTGACTTCTGGCCGTAATTGAACACAAGGTTGCTGACTTTAACGCCGACAAGCCTTATGGCCTTCCTTCCTGTCAGGAAAGGCCTTGCAAGATCCTTTGCCGTCTCAGCAACAAGGTCGTAGCTGTTGGTGATGTTGATCGTCCTGCTCCTTGTGTGCGTCTCGAAATCGGAAAATCTTACCTTCAGCGTTATGGTGCGGAACGAGTAGCTGGTGTCTAATGCTTCCTTATGGACGTCTTTCGAGAGTTGTTCTATTGTCTCCATCAAAAAATTGGAATCATTTATATCCTTCTCGAATGTCGTTTCCCTTGATATCGATTGCGGCTCCCAGTACTCCTCCACAGGCCTCTCATCTATCCCGTTGGCCATCTGGTGGAACTCATAGCCCATTGTCCCCAGCTCGGCCATCAGAGCGCCCACATCGCCTGCGGCAAGCTCCCCTATTGTCCTTATCCCCATCTCCCTCAGTCTGTTTGCTGTTTTCTTGCCCACTCCGAGGAGCTTTCCCACGCTGAGAGGCCAGATCTTCTGCCTCACCTCATCGGGCCTTATAACCGTTATCGCATCAGGCTTTTTTATGTCCGTGGCCAGCTTGGCGACAAGCTTGTTCGGCCCTATCCCTATGCTGCATGTGAGGCTTTGTGCGGCGCCTATTTCGCTTTTTATCCTTTCAGCCATCTTGCAGGCCTTGTCATAATCGCCTGCATCTGCAGCATCGATATATGCCTCGTCTATGCTTACCTGCTCGACCTTCCTTGCGTATTTTCTCACGATGTTCATGATATCTTCCGAGACTTCCCTGTAAAGAGTGAAATCAACCGGGAGGTATGCTGCCTGAGGGCACAGCTGCCATGCCTTTGAGATGGGCATTCCTGATCTTACCCCGAACTTCCTGGCCTCGTAGTTGCATGTCGATACGACTCCTCTTCCCTTGCCTTCCTTCGGGTCAGCGCCGACAACAACAGGCCTGCCCTTTATCTCAGGCCTCCTCCTTTCCTCTACCGCTGCGAAGAAATAGTCCATGTCGATGTGCATGATTATCCTCTCTGCCTGCTGGAATGCCATACAGTAGAGAATTAAAAATAGGATTTAAAAGGGGATTTTTGGATGTGAAGGGCTTGTATATGGAGGCCTCTGTAAAGTCTTGTCATAGAAGATACACATATAGGCTGGGAGAAGGTTTTTGTTCTGGGGTCAGGAAAAGTTTTCGTGTTCAAGCTGGAAGAGGTCATTGAGTAATTATTCTGAAATCTTTTCTTTTAATGAATAAACAAACACTGCTTCATTGGGATGGGACTCATACTGCCTGAGGGCATCGCTTAGGCTGCCCAGTCCGCCTTTGGC
>CAYJTA010000070.1:0-5730 GCA_964372825.1 uncultured archaeon
TTTTCCTCTTAATGGTTATTATAGTTTATATGATGTGTTTATAAGCTTTTCGGTTGCTGAGTATACACATTGACCTTGGTATATTTAAGCCTTTCGCCTTCATGAAACGTTTCTCCCCTGTTTTCCCTCCTTTTTATTCCCCTGAAACAAAAGTAGGCCATGCCGGATGAGGACATCAGGAAGAGGCTCCCCAGCATCGGGAAGAAGATAGCTGACATAGGCCAGGAGGATGTCCGTGTCAGGATACTTGGCACTGTGATCCATAAGGATGCGGGAAGCATTGTGATTGATGACGGCACAGGAAGAGTAACTGCAACCTTTGATTCCGAGCCTAAAGCCACTCTCAATCAGCTTGTCAGGGTTTTTGGAAGAGTCATTCCTATGGAAGAGGGGCTAGTCATTCAGGGAGAGATAGTCCAAGACATGTCAGGGCTGGATATAGAGCTGCTGAGGAAAGTAGAGGAACTGGAAAGAAGATTTAGAGAGGAACCAGCTGAACAATCTGCCTGAAAGCGGCAGCCTTCACGTTCTTCCTTGACTTGTGTGTATGCTGTTTTTAGGCAGGAATGCCAATATCCTTTATGCCCGATTTCAGAGGCTTTGCAGCCAATCTCGCCAAAGAGGCAGGCAATCTGCTGATGGCCTATTATGGAAAAATCCAGCATCATGAGTACAAGAGAGCTACCGACTTCAAAACAATCGCAGACGATGCGAGCGACAGGCTCATCAGGGATGCTATAATGAAGAAGTTTCCTGATCATGCCATCATTTCCGAGGAGCAGGCGCCGCTGAAGAAGGACTCTGAATACACATGGGTCATAGACCCTCTCGACGGCACGATACCATACACCTTCGGCATATCCGATCATTTCAGCGTGAGCATCGGGCTGGTGAAAGGAAAGCAGCCAATCATGGGGGTGGTATATGCTCCCAAACTGAAGGAACTGTATGCGGCCGAGAAGGGCAAAGGCGCATATTGCAATGGTACTGCCCTCCATGTCTCACCTGTTACGGATGTCAACAAGGCCGTGGTAGGAGTCGATTACGGCTATGCGGAGCGTTGGAACATTTTGCCATACCAGCGGAAGCTTCTGTCAGCAAAAGGCGTTACTTATACAGTCTCATCAGCCTGCGCCACTGTCCCCCTCTGCCTTGTGGCAAGCGGGAAGCTGCATGCATACCTTGCTCTCAGCATCCAGCAATGGGACATGGCAGCGGCAGTTGTGATAAACAGGGAATCTGGTGCAAGGGTGACAGATATTGGAGGAATAGAATGGGAGTTTGGCGGCACATCAATCCTTGTCGCAAATCCTGTGCTGCATAGGAAGCTGCTGAAATTCCTAAAGCAAAGAGCTGTTGACGCTTGATTAAGAAGCGTGCTTGCAGCTGTCGCAAACTTTAAGGAAACATCACAACCTTTCCCGCCAGTCCAGAAGCGGCAGCCTGAACGCCTTTCTCCCAGTCCTGCAGCCTGAGCCTGTGTGTTATCACAGGCCCTATGTCTATCCTTTTTGCCAGCAAGAGTCTGCTTGTCTGTGACCATGTCTGGAACATGAGCCTGCCGTATATTGCTTTTATGGTGATGTCTTTCAGGACAATGTCCTTCGACCAGTTTATTGTAACATCCTTCGGCGGCAGGCCAAGCAGGCACGCTTTCCCGGCAGGCCTCAGGCTTTTCAGTCCCTGTTGTATCGCCTCCCGGGAGCCTGACATTTCTAGGAAAACGTCCGCTCCTATCCCATCCGTCTCTTCCATAATCCTTTTTATAGGATCCTCCTTGTGCCTGTTGACAAGCACATCGGCCCCCATCCTTTTTGCTATATTCAGATGGAAGTCAGTTCCGCCAACAGCCATGATTCTCGCAGCCCCTCCGGCCCTTGCAAGGCCTATCGAAAACAGCCCTGTAGGCCCAAGCCCAAACACAGAAACAGTCTTGCCGAAAACATTGGCCTCTGAAACAGTGTAGACAGAGTTGCCAAGGGATTCCTGGAGCGTCGCTATCTCAAGCTTCATATTTTTCGGATTCTTCCAGGCGTTCTGCTCAGGCATCACAAGATATTCGGCCCATGTGCCGTCGACATCCGCCCCAAAGAACTTGAGGTTCCGACATATGTGCATGTTACCGATTTTGCACTGGTAGCAGGCATTGCAGGCTATATGGCTTTCTGCTGATACAAAATCGCCTTCCTGCAGGCCTTTGACGCCCCCGCCAACTTCCACGACATCGCCACACACTTCATGGCCTATCGTCCTTGGCGTCTTTATCCTCGTATCCCAGGGAGGGTCCCAGTTATAGATATGTATGTCCGTCCCGCACAGAGAACAGGCCCTGACTTTAACCAGAACCTCGCCAAATCCGGGCTTAGGGATATCTGTTTCAGCAAGCTCCATGCCCTTCCCTGGCCTCAGTTTCCTGACCGCAAGCATTTTCTGCGCCATTATCTGAGATATTGTTTTGTCCTATAAAAACCACAACGCTATCAAACCGGTAACTTGCAAAAGATCCTATTTTTAAATCATCCAACTATGAAACAACTATCACTATGACAGAAAGGCTCAATTTTCTGCTGGAAATCATAGAGGACCTCAAGAATCAGAACCTATTCAACACACTTCCTGTCCTCCAGTCAGAGCAGAAGAACTGGGTGAGAATGGAGGACAAGGAAGTGCTGATGCTTTCCTCCAACAATTATCTCGGCTTTGCCAACCACCCAAGATTGAGAAAAGCGGCAAAAGACGCCATCGATAAATGGGGCTTCGGGGCCGGGGCTGTGAGGCAAATTGCCGGAACAATGGAGATACACCTCCAGCTCGAGAAGATGCTTGCCAAGTTCAAGCACACTGAAGAGAGTTTGGTGTTTACAGCAGGCATCGCTGCGAACAGGGGGACGATACAGGCCCTGATGGATGCAGGAGATGTTATAATCAGCGATGAGCTGAACCACGGGAGCATTATTGATGGTGTAAGGCTTACAAAAGCTGAGAAAAAGATATACCCCCATTTAGACATGGGCGGTTTAAAGAAAGCCTTGGAGGAGTCAAAAAATTTCAGGAGACGGCTGGTGGTTAGTGACGGTGTCTTCAGCATGGACGGTGACGTAGCGCCTTTAGACCAGATGGCAGAACTCTGCGAGCAATACGATGCAATCCTGATGGTGGATGACGCTCATGGAGATGGCGTATTGGGCAAGGACGGCAGAGGAATTGTTTCCCACTTCAATCTCCACGGAAGAGTGGACATAGAAATGGGCACTTTGAGCAAGGCCTTCGGCTGCCTGGGCGGATATATAGCATCAGACGCCATACTGAAATCCTTCCTGATAAACAAGGCAAGAAGCTTCATCTTTACAACAGCCCATCCTCCAGCTGTGGCAGCAGCCTGTATGGAGGCCATAAGGATGGTGCAGGACGAGCCTCATCATTTTGAGAATTTATGGGAAAATACTAAATCTTTCAAGAAAGGGTTACAAGAGTTGGGTTTCAACACAGGCAACAGCAAGACCCCAATAACACCTGTAATAGTGGGGGAATCCTCAAAGGCCCAGGAATTAAGCAAAGAAATGTTCAAGGAGAACGTCTTTGTCAAACCAATAGTTTTCCCTCTGGTAGCCAAAGACAAGGCCAGAGTCAGGACGATTGTGACGGCCCAGCACACAAAAGAGGACCTTGATTTTGCCCTGGAGAAGTTTGAGAAGGTGGGGAAGGGGATGGGGATAATCTGATTCTGCCTTGCTTTCAGCAGAAAGCTATTTTTCAAACCTGAAATAAATCACACCAACAGGGCTAGCCTCCCCATGCATTCTTTTTGTGACGTGCCTTGAAAAGCCGCTGCCTGCAGCATAGGAAACAATCTGCTCTTCTGTCATTCCGAAAAGCTTCCCTTCAGCCAAGGCCTCTGCTGCTCGTAGTTTGAATTCCTCATCTTCTGTTCTTCTGTCTTTCCCCTTCAATTCAACTACCACCTTCTCGTCTATATAGGCATGCTGCGTTCTCCCAAAAAATATACCCTTCGATCTGAGAAGCCTGTGCGACTCATAAAACACCCTCCTCACCCTCTGCTCAGGAGAGGCGACCCCTATATTGTATCTCCTTGCGACATCCCCTGTAAGTTCCCCCTCCCTTACAGAGTGCCTGATTTCTGGAGGCAGCTCCCTCCTGCCCGGCTGGGCGAGGCAGTGGAGGAAGTTGTTGGCGTAGACATAATCAAATGATTCCGGCCCAAAATCATCCATGACTCCTATGGCCCTGCCCAAAGGGCTTCCCGTGGCCTCCCCATATGCCAGGCTGATGAGGGCGGCATCAAGCAGATGTATATGGTCCAGATGGTTGTTTCAATAGGATCAGGGGCGAACAGCTCTTCAAGTTCCTCATAGACAGAATCGAAAATAACAGAATCTGCCTCTGTATAGAAGACATCTGCCGGCCTTAAACCGGCCTTTTCAATGAGAAGCCTTATGTCATTGCCTTTTCCTGCTCCAAACTCAACAAGCCTTTTTCCTCTCAATTCCTCCAGAGTGATTAGTTCCTGCGGATACTTGTCTATGCAGGTTTTCTGGCCTATATGCTCAAAATAGCCGGGAAGGCTCAGCATAATTTAAGTGGAAAACAAATGTTAAAACACTGATCCTCAGGCCAGAACCTCATAAAAAGGGCGGTTTATTAATGGCTGGTACCATATATTAAAAAGATGAAAAGCTGCTATATCGGCAAAATCTACATTATCTTGATTCTTCTGAATTTTTCGGCGTACAGCTATGCCTCTGCATTCCCTATGACAGGCAGGGTTGTCGAGATAAGCCCAAACGAAATGACCATATCTGAGGCTACAACTTCTACGACAGGCACAGAAGATGCGACACCAAAGGGCTACAGGAACGCCCGCTGGCAATGTTATGACGGCAAGGAATCGTATCAAGGAGGGGAGACATCATGCAAGACAACAGAACAGTGGAAGCAATATGCAGAGGAATTCTGCAAGGGTCGCTGCAGTCCTTTGGGTGGAAAGTGCGGCATAAACTCATTCAGCATGAGCAATGAGTGCGGATCAGACACATCCTGCGTATGCCCAGAATATTATTCTCCTGTATGCGGCACAGACGGCAAGACATACGGCAACAAATGCTTTGCTGGTTGCGCTGGCGTTGTTATAACATATGAAGGGAAGTGCAAGGACGGCGCATTCTGCAGGGATTCAGATGGCGGGCTAAATGAGTTCGTGAAAGGCTATGTGGAGTACAGCGACGGCACTGTTGCTAGCAAGGGAAGTGATTTCTGCCTTTCGGGCTCCTTACTAGCTGAACATATATGCGACGGCGCCAAGCCCCTGAAGAAGGAAATAATTTGCAAGTACGACTGCAAGGACGGAGCATGCATAAAGGATTCACCAAAAACCATAACAGCCCTTTCCCCCAACGGCGGCGAAAAGTGGCTGAAGGGCTCTATTTACTCTTTCAAGTGGTCTGCGCCCTCAAACTTTTCAGCAGCCGATATATACCTTATCTCCTACACATACCCCTGCTACCAAGAGCCATGCCCCAAAATGCCAGTCTTTTCCTACATGATAGCCAAGCAAACCCCTAATGACGGCAGCTTTGAATGGGCTGTGCCCAAGGATATAGCCGACGGCCAGTACATAGCAAGGATATACAACCCAAACACAACAGAATACGATGACAGCGATGCGCCTTTCAGCATAGCATCCACAGGAGGCAGAGGCTCCATAAAGATCAC
>CAYJTA010000071.1:0-3729 GCA_964372825.1 uncultured archaeon
TCAAATTTTGTGGCGGCAAAAGACCCTGCCTCGCCGACGCTCCGCAATTATGCAGATGGCATTGCGGCTACCATAGTCACAGCATGGGGCTTTGTGGTCTTTGCGATGGTGTATGTTGAGCTGAATAAGGGCTCTGAGGCTCAGAAGAGGAGAAAATAGTTTCTTGGCATTTGTTTTTTGAAATCAGGATAGAGAAAAACAGCATCCAGCAAAAGGATTTCAGCGGATCACATCACATTAGCGTGCACCCTTGCAAGGTCGTCTTCCGTCTTCCTGAGCTTGTGCATCAGCTCGACTATGACTCCATCGAGGAGAACCTGGCATGTGTCCTCGAAGAGTGTCCCGAGGGGCGAAAGAGGCTCATGCCTCCCCATTATCTGCTTCGCAATGTAGTCCTTGCGGTGCACATCGTCCTTGGTCCTGCCTTCCACCACCAGGACGGAATCGGCTGCCTTGGCAAGGCTGGAATCCCTGTTTGAAGTGACTGCAGCAATCTTCGCACCGGCATCCTTTGCGCTCTTCGCCGAGATCACCACAGAGGCTGTCTCGCCGGAGCCTGAGATAGCTATGAAGAGGTCTCCCGGCTGGACAGCAGGGGTAATGGTATCGCCAACGACAAAAACGTCGAACTTGAGATGGGCCAGCCTGACGGCAAATGCCTTGCCCACGAGGCCTGATCTGCCTGTGCCGAATATGAAGACCCTTCTGGAGAATATGATCATGCTTATAAAATCGTCTATCTCCTTTTCGCTTATTTTCTCCGCCACATCCTTTATGTGGCCTATTATCTCATAGACCGTTTCCTTTGTGAGACCCATTAATGGCCCTCCTTATCATTTCTGCCGCCTTTTGGGGATCAGGGGATCTTGTTATGGCCCCTCCTACCACAAGGAGATCCACTTTTGGAATCGGGGGGAGCTTTTTTATGGAATCTGAATTTAGTCCCCCACAAAGCGCAATCTTTGAATCTAATGTCTTATCTTTAATTTTTGTCAAAACAGAAAATGCAGACTTTCCCGCCAGCTGCTGGTCTATCCCTGTATGAAGGACGAGATAATCCGCACGTATATCCCTTATCTTCCCGGCAAGGAAGGAAATGTCGTCAATGCCTATGGAATCCACCATCAGGATCTTCCCGTATTTCCCTGCGGCCTCTGATGCGCCTTTTATAGTTTCCCTGTCAGCAGCCCCCAGAACAGAAACAGCGTCAGCCCCAGCCCTAAAAGCGATCTCAGCCTCAAGGAATCCCGTATCCATGGTCTTCATGTCGGCCACAATAATCTTCTCAGGGAACCTTTCTTTCAGCCTTCTCACAGCTTTCAGGCCTTCTGACTTGATGAGAGGGGTTCCGGCCTCAATGAAATCGACATAATCCGCGGCCTTTACAGCCATCTCTAATGCGTCGTCTATGGTCAAGAAATCGAGGGCCAGTTGGAGCTTGGTATTTTCCGTCATAGGGTATGTTCTTTGGTGGATTTAAATACTGGTATTTTGTTCTGATTCCCGATGCGTATAGCTCTATGTTTTTGACAGATGCCAGCCATATCTTTGTTTTCTTCTCCAGTTTCTCAATTGGAGAGCAACTATTATAAGATGGAGGGTAAAAGAATAATTTACCGTCACAGAACGCCGTTTTTTGAAATCGTTATTGGGTGCCAATTTTGTTCCAAAGCTCTTTATCATGGAAAATATTTTTGATCGGCCGTAATTTTCTCTTTCAGTAAGTGCTCTCAAGTTTTTTGATTTTTAAAATCCTTCTTTTATGCCTTTCTTCCCCGGAAAATGGCGTTTCCAGCCATACCTTTACAGCCCGCATGGCCTCGTCCCTGCCCAGGAATCTGGCACCGAGCGACAGGACATTCGCGTCATTGTGTGTCCTCGAAAGCCTGACAATATCCAAAGGGCCGCCGTAATAGACGGATGCCCTTATGCCTTTTATCTTGTTTGCAGCAATGGCTTCACCCTGTCCCGAGCCGCCTATGACAATGCCCATGCTGCCAGGATTCCTGGCAACTTCCCATGCAGCTGAGGCTATGAAATCAGGATAGTCGTCAGAAGGGTCGAATTTGTCAGGTCCCACATCGTCGCAGGATATGCCCAGCTCAGCCAAATAACTCTTAATTTTTCCTTTCAGCTCATATCCGGCATGATCGGAGCCAATTATTATTTTCATGTTTTTTTCACTATTTCAGCTATCAGTGGGGCCACAGACACTTTGCTGAACCCGCTTTCAATGGTGTCCGTTGAAATTATTTCATCAACATTGGCGTTCTGCAGCTTTTTCACAGCGCCATCCGCAAACAGTCCATGGATGCATGCGCTGATTACCGTCTTTGCGCCTTTCCCTCTTACCATTTCACATGCCTTTGCCATGGTGCCGCCTGTGCTCACCATGTCATCGAGAACCATGACAGTTTTTCCGCTGACATCCATGTCTCTTCCAAGGATTCCTGGCTCGCCAAAGTACTTGCCGCCGGATGTCCTGTATTCATGCCTTCTGGTTTCCAGGGGAATCGCATGATGCTTTAACAGGTGATTGCTGCCCTTGCCTGGCAGCACAGCAGTGAAATCGCCATATTTGTTCCTGACATATTCAGCAACCAGCGGAGCCGCATTGAGGTTTCTGACACCAATATTAAAAAAATGAAAATCAGCCCTATCTTTTGCAAAATGCAGGTTTATTGTATAAAGTCTGTCTGCCCTCAGGCCTTTGATAAGCTTGAGAACAGTGCCGGAGCTTACTGCTTCACCGCCTTTGAACCTCTTGTCCTGCCTGCTATAGGGCATATATGCCAGCATCACAGAAACTCTCTTTGGATTCATGTCATTGACGGCGTCCAGCGTCAGGAACAGCTCTATTAGCGCGGAATTCTGATCCGGGTAACCGGACTGCACCAGGAGGACTTTCTCGCCCTCCAGATTCTCGTCTACCCTGACGTAAAGGTCGCCATCCGGGAAAATTTTGGTCTCAGACTTGGCCAGATCCGCGTTTGCCAGCCGGGCGGCCTTCCTGCACAGATTTTGCGCATTCCTGCATCCGATTATAACCGTCAAACCTTTTTCACCTTGCTTAGCATATCGTAATACCTTTTTACGGACTGTCTTATGTTATCTGAGAATATCACTTCCCTGCCTAGGCTGACCAGAGGGTTGCTCACCACCTTTATCTTATTCAGATCAGGCTCACCGCCGCCCTGCGGCCCGATGCCCTGCATCAGGAACACTTTGTCGCCAGCCAGCCTTTGCGCGTTCTTTATATGCTCCTCTTGGACAAATCCCGTCATCCCGACAACGCAGCCGTCGGCATTTGTTCTTCTGACCTCGCTTGCTATGAACTGATAGCTTGGGACATCATTTATCCTTGAATTGATCATGAACAGCTCGGCTTCCGGATTCGACATTAGTGTCAGGACGATCACGCCAAGATTTTTGCTGTGCGCGCTTTCCACTGTATTCTGCATGTTGCCTGCGAAGGGCGAAAATGTGAATGCGTCGAATCCCATATCAGAAATCCAGTGTATTGCGCTGTCGTTGGTGGAGCCTATGTCGCTCAGTTTATGGTCCAATATGGCAATCATGCCCGCCTCATGTATCCTGCCCGCAATCTTCCTGAGCAGCCTGGTGTCCGGCAGGAAATACTGTGTATTGGGCTTTACAGAGCAGCAGTAATCGCCAGCCTGCTCTATAATGTCCAGCGAGAAATTAAGCAGGGTTTCGCTGTCGTCTTTC
>CAYJTA010000071.1:3739-5720 GCA_964372825.1 uncultured archaeon
CTCCGAGTCCCAAGGAACGCTATTGTTTAAAACGGCGTTTTTGTATTTTTCCAGGAACATGCCACTCTTTTAGATATGCTCCCCTATTTTTAAATAGCAATGGCAACGAATTAGAATTGTGATGGACTTGGATGCAAGAAAAGAAATTGCACTCGGGCTTTACAGGATAGGGGCAATAAAATTCGGCGAATTTACGCTTAAATCTGGCATGAAGAGCCCTTATTACATAACATTGCGGCTTCTGATAAGCCATCCGGAGCTGTTGCTGAAGGTCGGAAGGATGCTTGGCGAGTTCATAGGATCAAAGGTGGCAAATGTTGACAGGCTTATCGGTGTCGCATATGCCGGCATACCCCTTGTGACAGCTGTTTCTATTGCGACCGGCATGCCTTCGTGCTACACGAGGAGGGAGGTGAAAGAATATGGAATATCAAATCTGATCGAAGGCGAGCTGAAGGACGGGGATAACATTGTAATTGTGGATGACCTGATTACAGATGGCCAAAGCAAGATTGAAACCATAGAGAGGATAAAGGATGCAGGAGTGAAAGTGAACATAAAGGGCATCGCTGTCCTATTGGACAGGGAGCAGGGCGGTAAAGAGGTGCTGGCCGGGCACGGAGTGCAGCTGTTTTCAGTCATGACGATAACAGAAGTCGCCGGCTGGCTGAAGGAAGACGGGTTTTTGACAGAAGACATCTACAAGTCTATCATCGGGTATACCCAGAACTATTCAAAATGACAAGCAGGATAGAACAGATTCTACAGATGATGGCACAAATATTTGTCTCCCTGTTTCAGAAATTTCATATGGGACATAAAGGGTTTTCTTAAAAATTTATTGGCCCTTAATATCATTTTTCAAATGCATAAAGCTATCAGCGAGTAAACAAAAGGAAGAGCCTAATACAGCAGTTTTCCCCTGAAAATTGTGTGCTTTATTCCTCCCGGGACTGCCATGCCCTCATAAGGAGACCACCCGCATTTGCTCCTGAACGGCTTTTTGATCGCTTCTTCCTGCTCCATGGACAGGACAGCCAGATCCGCAAAAAAACCCTCCTTTATCCTCCCTCTTTTTTCCAGGGAAAAGAATTTGGCAGCATTGTAAGATGTCAGACCTGCCAAAAGCTTTTTGTCGATTCCTTCCTTGATCAGCCAGCAAACTACATTCCCGTAAACCTCAAGCCCCGGCAGGCCGAAGTCTCCTGCCTCCTTTTCTGCCGGCAGGTGGGGGGCATGGTCTGTCGCAAGCATTTTTATTTTACCTTCTTTCACCCCCTCCAGCAAGGCCTTTTTGTCATCCCATGTCCCCAAGGGCGGTTTCATTGATAGAAAGCTGTTGTTCATGGCATCTCCGGTTGTAAATAGCAAATGATGGGGGGCAACCTCGCAGCTGGCCTTTTTGATTTTTCTCAGGCCAGCCCCTGAACTGACATGGGCGATATGTACCGGAAACCCATATTTTTCCCCAAGCTCTTCAGCCTCCCCGATCCCTTCCTCCTCTGGCTCGCTCACATGGAAAACCACCGGCTTTCCTGCCCTCCCCAAAATCCTCCCCAGTTTCTCGAAATCATCCTTTCCAAGAAGGAGATGGCCTGTTGTCCTCCCCATGTAGGCCTTGTATCCCTTCACCAGACTTCCCATCTCCTCAATCCCCTTTCCATCCCAGACACCTCCAAGAAAGAACACATCAATCAGGGATTTTTTTGACAATTTCATTTTTTCCATGACCCTTTCCCTTGAAACAGTCGGAATCCTGTTGTTCGGCATATCCAGAACAGTGGTCACTCCGCCCTTCACTGCTGCCTGCGTCCCTGTCAGAAAATCCTCCTTTTCCTCCCAGCCCGGTTCCCTCAGATGCACGTGGGGATCAATGAACCCGGGAAAAACAATTTCCTTTTCGCCCAGAAGGAGCTCCCTTTTCCCCTCCAGCTTCCCTTCGCTTATCGCTTCAATCACCCCATTCCTTATTCCGATAAAA
>CAYJTA010000072.1:0-5653 GCA_964372825.1 uncultured archaeon
ATACTTAATTGCTATAAGTTTTCTAAAGAATATACATCGACTCTGCAAAGAGCGGGAAAAACGCTTGAGATTATACTTCAGGAAATGAACCATCCTGAAATATCCATAATCAGGAGCGAGAGGCTCAACGAACGGCATTTTGGCACCCTTGAAGGCATGCGCGAGAAAGATGTTATCAGGAAGCACGGCCATGAGCAGCTAAAGGTATGGAAAAGGAGCTGGGAATATGGCCCGCCCGGAGGGGAGAGCGCCAAAGACGTTGCAGCGCGGGTGATGCCGGTTTTTCATGGAAAATGGCCCCCGATCTTAACTCAGGAAAACATGTGATTGTTGTGGCCCACCAGACCCCGATAAGGTGCATGGTGAAGGAGCTGGAAGGCATGGATAACGACTCCTTTGAAGGACTGAAGATAGCGAATTCAAGGCCTTTGGTTTATGAGATGAACAAAGGAAATTTACCACGAGGCATCTAATCTAATCCTCGCTCACCCTGGGCGCCAGAATGAACCTCATCTGCATCTTGTCCAGCACCTTGAAATCAAGCTTCAATGGGTAGTCCTTTCCGAATTCAAGGGCCACCTGATCCGCAAACCTGCCGGCCTTGATCATCTTCTTGAGGTAGTCAAGAGGGTACTGGGCCCTCACCTTTTCAGCAGTATTCACGCTCAGAAGGCCTTCCTCCCCTTTCCTTATCTCCAGTTCTGCCTTGCTCACATCGCCTTTTGCATGCATCCTGAATATGTCAGGCTGGGCCTCAAGGAACACAGCATCGCTCACTATCTCCGCATCAGCTATGCCTTCCTCAAGAACCTTTGATTCAATCTCCACCTTTGTGCCGAACTTGAGCTGGTCTACGGGCGGCTTCTCGGTTTTCACATCTATAAGAGGGAGATCAAATGTCCTCAGGCTGCCGCCTTTCACCCTCACAATCAGCCTCCCTTCGCTGTATTCAAGGGAAATCTTGTCCCCAGACTTGGCCCTTTTCAGTATCGACGCAAAATTGGCAAGGTTGAGGCCCAAAGTGACAGGATCCTTAACCTGAAAGTCCTCAAAAGCAAGAGGCAGGAGCTTGTAATCCACAACAGAGACCATTGTCCTGTCCGGCGCAAGGAGGCTGACACCTGTCTTGTCAACCACAAGATTGGCCTCATCCAGTATCTCAGAAATTATCGATATGGAGTCCTTCAGGAGATCTGCCTCAGCAAGTTGCAGCTTGAACATACATAAACAATGAAAACCTGATTTATAAATCTGCCTGAGCATGTAATGCAGACGATATTTCTTATCTGCATGTGATTAATCCGTGTACTGCTTTTTATAGAAAGCCCCCAATATTCTTACATTAATTTATGGCAACCGGAAAGAAAATAGTCCCGGACACAAGCGTCCTGGTAAGCGGGAAGCTGCTTGAGTTGATAAAGGAAGGCACTCTTGATTGGGCCAAAATAATTATCCCAAAGGCCGTCGTGGATGAGCTGCAGGCCCAGGCAAGCACGGGAAGGGAGATAGGATTCAAGGGCCTTGAAAGCATCAAGGAAATCAGGAAGCTGGGCAAGGAAAGAGAGATAACAATCGAGTTCTCAGGCACGAGGCCCACTTTTGAGGAGATACAGCTTGCCCGCAAAGGCAGAATAGACGCCCTGATAAGGGATGTGGCCCACAAGGAGCAGGCCAGGTTACTTACCTCTGACTATGTCCAGGCCCTTGTTGCAGAGGCAGAGGATATTGAGGTGGAACACATACCAAAAACCCTTGAAAAGACGAACCTTCTTGAGAAATTCTTCACTCCCGAGACACAGTCAGTCCATTTGAAGACAGATGCCATTCCTGTGGCCAAAACAGGGAAACCCGGACATGTCAAGCTTGTTGCCCTCCGAAAGGAAAAGATGGAAGAGGATGAAATATCAGAGATAGTCAATGATGTCGTCCAGAGGGCAAGGATGGAGGAGAACGGCTTCATCGAGATAAGCAAGCTTGGGGCCCTTGTCGTCCAGCTCGGCAATCTGAGGGTATCAATAGCTAAGCCGCCCTTTTCCGATGGCTTGGAAATGACAGCCGTAAGGCCTATAGCAAAAATATCCCTTGAAGATTACAAGCTCCACAAGGAGCTTGAGAAAGGATTGCTGGAGAAATCCATAGGCATGCTCATATCAGGCCCCCCAGGCTCTGGAAAATCCAGCTTTGCCGCAGCCCTTGCAGAGTTTATTGCAAGCCACGGCAAAATAGTAAAAACCTTTGAACAGCCCAGAGATTTGCAGGTCGGGCCGGAGATCACACAATACGCTCCATTAGAAGGAGACTGGGAAAAGACAGCAGAGATACTGCTTCTTGTGAGGCCGGATTATACAATATTCGACGAAATAAGGCGGACGCACGACTTCAGGGTGTTCAGCGACATGAGGCTTGCAGGCGTCGGCATGATAGGGGTTGTCCACGCCACTTCACCTGTGGCTGCCATACAGCGCTTTGTAGGAAGGATAGAGCTGGGCGTCATACCACACGTTATAGACACAGTAATTTTCATCAAGGACGGGGCCATAAAGAAGGTGTATGAGCTTGCCCTTGTGGTCAAAGTGCCGTCAGGCATGGTGGAGCAGGACCTTGCACGGCCTGTGGTGGAGATAAGGGACTTCGAGACCAAGCAGCTTGAGTACGAAATCTATACTTATGGGGAGGAGAATGTAATCATACCTGTCAGCAAGGAGGATGCCGACAAAGATCCGATACAAGAGCTTGCAAAGGAAAGGATATTACAGGAACTGAGACATTACGACAATAGCCCAATAATCGAAATACACCCGGACAGCAGAATAACAGTACGAGTCAGAAATGATTCCATAGCGAGGCTTATCGGCAAGAGCGGTGTCAATATCGAGCAGCTCGAGAAGAAGCTAGGCCTGAGAATATCAGTGGAGCCCAAAGAGGGCACGCTCAAACAACAGGCCGAATACCGCTTCTTTGAGGCAGGCAACAGCTTTATGATACAAGTGGATGAAGGCCTGATAAACAAGCAGGTCGACCTCTACGACGGCACTTCCTTCATAGCTAGCTTCATGATAGGCAAGAAGGGCAACATAAAGGTAAGGAAGAAATCGGAAATAGGCAGGATGATCATGCAGGCATATTCGAGGAAGAGCCTCAAGGTGATGGTTTAGCCGCCAGCAGATCAAAGGTTTCTATTTTTATCCTAATCGGTATCTATCGGTACAAAAAACATTCATACCCCAATTTTTTCAAATCCCGCAAAGACTTGGCACCTTTATTAGGCCCCAAAAGCAATAATAATAAGATGAATAAGGCCAACACAGGCCTCGCCATAACAGGCATGGCCCTAATCGCCACCACTTTTCTGCTTTTCTCAATATACAATCAGTTCCGGATCACGGAGGGGAGCCTGATAGCTTCGGAGCCGGGTGGAGGAGGGATTCCGGTTCCCACGCTGGAGGCCAGCCAGACCGGCTGCACTGACACAGACAATGGGGACATGCCGTCAGTCAAAGGCACTGCCGCATCCGGCGCATTCAGCGCCACAGACTGCTGCACAGCAACAGCAGGGGACAACAGGTGCGCACCAAACGGCAACAGCCTGGCAGAAAATTACTGCATCAGCGGCAGGATGAGGCAGACAGTATACAGTTGCAGCTGTGCCAATGGGGCCTGCATAGGGAACATAACCAATTCAACCGTCATCCCTGCCTGCACAGACAGTGACGGCGGGATCAATTACAATGCCAGAGGGCAGGTTGTGACAGGAATCACAGGCGCATATGACTGCTGCCTTGATTCGCCTTCTACAGGCCAGTGCAGGGATTCAGCCCCCTATGTCGTCGAAAACTATTGCAGCGGTGAAAATGCGACACAAGCATATTATAGGTGCCCCAACGGCTGCCAGAACGGGGCATGCGTGCCCAACCAGACCGTGGCATCATTGCCAAATGACATATATGCAGTAAGCACGCCGGCAGGCGCTGATGTGTCCGTTGATAATGTTCCCAAGGGAATGACCCCTGTGCTCATCCGCAATGTCGGTATTGGCATGCATACCGTCAGGTTCACGAAAGCCGGCTATAATGATTCTTATCGGGGCGCATATGTTGGAGAAGGCCAGATAGTGACTGTGAACGTGACATTAATGCCGCTTTCAAATCAGACACAGGAATTGGTTTATATATTTGCCTCGCAGCAGAGCAACCAGACAGCATGCTCAGATACGGACAATGGCGACAACCCAAATGCGAAAGGGGCTGTAAGCTACGGGGCTTTCTCATTCAATGACTGCTGCACGATGGGAGACAACAGGTGCGTCCAGAATGGCACACAGCTTTCTGAGAACTTCTGCGATGCGTCCACCAAGCCTGCAAGCGCTATATACGCCTGTAGCTGCTATAACGGCGCATGCGTTTCCAACTATACTGCGAAGCAGCCTGTTCCAACCTGCGCAGATTCGGACAATGGAAGGAACTACAGCACAAGAGGGAATGTGGCAAGCAGAGGATTGGGAGCTGCTGACTGCTGCGTTGCCAATCCAGCGCTGGTTTCGCAGACATGCCTGAATGCCGCACCTTATCTCATTGAAGGCTACTGCCAGGCAGGGGATGCCATGCAGGAGATATACGCCTGCCCCAACGGCTGCCAGAACGGGGCATGCGTGCCCAACCAGACCGTGGCATCATTGCCAAATGACATATATGCAGTAAGCACGCCGGCAGGCGCTGATGTGTCCGTTGATAATGTTCCCAAGGGAATGACCCCTGTGCTCATCCGCAATGTCGGTATTGGCATGCATACCGTCAGGTTCACGAAAGCCGGCTATAATGATTCTTATCGGGGCGCATATGTTGGAGAAGGCCAGATAGTGACTGTGAACGTGACATTAATGCCGCTTTCAAATCAGACACAGGAATTGGTTTATATATTTGCCTCGCAGCAGAGCAACCAGACAGCATGCTCAGATACGGACAATGGCGACAACCCAAATGCGAAAGGGGCTGTAAGCTACGGGGCTTTCTCATTCAATGACTGCTGCACGATGGGAGACAACAGGTGCGTCCAGAATGGCACACAGCTTTCTGAGAACTTCTGCGATGCGTCCACCAAGCCTGCAAGCGCTATATACGCCTGTAGCTGCTATAACGGCGCATGCGTTTCCAACTATACTGCGAAGCAGCCTGTTCCAACCTGCGCAGATTCGGACAATGGAAGGAACTACAGCACAAGAGGGAATGTGGCAAGCAGAGGATTGGGAGCTGCTGACTGCTGCGTTGCCAATCCAGCGCTGGTTTCGCAGACATGCCTGAATGCCGCACCTTATCTCATTGAAGGCTACTGCCAGGCAGGGGATGCCATGCAGGAGATATACGCCTGCCCCAACGGCTGCCAGAACGGGGCATGCGTACAACAGCAGCCTAATGGCAGCCTTACCGTTTTTGTAAACAAGTTGGGAAATATTTCATCAAATATTGAAGGGATGGCTGTTCCGAGATATGAGGGCTTTATAATCGAGTTCGAAGATGAGCCGTTATTGGCAAGGAGGGCTTCTCTAATCAAGGAGCAGAAGACTGATTCAAAAAAGACCGCCGAAACTGATGCTGGAGGCATCGTGAAAAATGCAATTGCTTCCTCGATTGCGGCAACGGTCAAAAGCTATGAAATG
>CAYJTA010000073.1:0-5621 GCA_964372825.1 uncultured archaeon
ACTCACCTTGCTGAAAGATTCATTGGCGGAATGGATATAAACAGAAAAAAAGTGGGCTCAGACTACATATTAAACCACGGAGAAGTCATAGAGATACTGTTCGAGAAGTGATATTATGCTGTATCTCATATCCATAGGTCTTGCAGACGAAAGGGACATGAGCCTGAAGGCTCTTGAGGCGGCAGGAAGATGTGACAAATTGTATGCTGAATTTTATACAACCGGAATGCATACTGACGTACAAAAGCTGTCAAAGGTTATCGGTAAAAATGTTCAGGAGATAAGAAGATTTGACCTTGAAAACAATTCAAAAAAAATTGTTTCAGAGGCGAAAAAATCAGACATAGGTATACTTGTAGGCGGGGACGCTTTGACAGCTACAACCCATATCTCGCTGCTGCAGGAGGCGATAGAGATGAAAATACAGCACAAAGTTATACATGGCTCAAGCGTCTTCACTGCCGTCGCAGAGGCGGGCCTGCAGATCTACAGATTTGGACCGGCTGTCACCTTGCCTTCCCTGCAGGAAAACTATGCCCCAAAAGGGTTCCTTGAAACAATCGAATCGAATAAAAGATCAGGCCTGCATACGCTGATCCTGCTTGACGTGAGAAAGGAAGAGAAAAGATATATGGACGCTCCTGCAGGAGCAAGGCTTTTCATCGGATTGTTCAGTCAAAAGGGATAAAAAATTGTTTCAGAAGCTACAAAAGCTGTTGCAGCCTGCATGCTTGGCACCGGGAAACAGTCTATAGTTCACTCTTCGCTGAAAGAAATTTCAGAAAACAAAGGACTGAGGGGAAAGACGCCTGCAGTGCTTATTGTCCCTGGAAAGCTCCACTTCATGGAGGAGGAATTTCTTGGGCATTTCAGAAAATGAAGGCATTGACGGGAGATCTGTTTGATAAGGCACTATGCAGCCTTCTCTTTCTTTCCGGCAGCCTTCCTGTATGATTCCGTCCACTTGAGCTTCTTGCCCGCTCTGCCCAGCATGAAATTCCTCTCGCACTTGCTGGCGCAGAAATACAGCACTATATTGTCCGTCTGGACGAACATTTTTCCCCTGTTCTCAGGCACCTTTGCGCTGCAGAATGTGCATCTTGCCATATTTCACCTCAATCTCTGCTCACCTGAATCCGGCGTCCTGGTCTATAGTTGTCTCCTTTATCATGAGTATGTCGCCCTTCTTTATCGGTCCCATCACATTCCTTGTCAGTATCTTGCCTGCCTCTCTTCCTTCAAGCACCCTGGCCTTTACTCTGCTGACTCCCTTTATCCCGAGCTTCCCTGAAACCTGAACCACTTCTGCCGGAATTGGCATATAAGTAAGAAGTAGTGTGGTATTTAAATTGCTTTGGAAACGCTTCTATGCACTCAATCGCTCATGGAGTGAAATTCCATATCATGTCGAAATATTCCTTGAACGAATCTGCTGCAGACTTGTTCTCGATGACTACTGCTTCAGGCGGATCAGTCCAGATTATGATAGCTATTTTGTCCGCATAGAGATTGAAACAGGCATCGGATTTTGTCTTCTTGGCCATGTATTTGACCTTGGTCGTTGTAGACGCTCTTACAGCCCTTCCTTTCCTCACAATGTGCCTTATGTGAATGCCTTTCTTCTCTATCTGCCTGACAAAATGGGGGGCATAATACGGCATCTTCTCGGAAAAGTAGCCTTCCGAATCCAGAACCCTGTTGATTTTGGCTTCGTCGATAATATCCTGGAACACTGTTTTCACTCCTTTATAACCGTGATACAGCCTGACGTAATGCTTCTTTGAAGGCCTGTGAAAGATAACATTCAGCTGCGGCAGAATTCTCCTTACATCCTCCTCCTGCTCCTTGAGATAGCCTATCAGCCTTTCGGGTTTGACAGGCCTGAAATGCTTCCTGTTTGCGGCAATGACATAGCTCACAAGGCCTTTGTCAAGGAGCCTTTTCAGCGAATCATATGTGCTTGACCTGTTTATCTCGGCATTTTTGCTTATCCTGCCTGCCCTCGCCTCTCCCAGCCTCAGGAGAGCCAGATAAACCTTTACTTCATTGGCCGTTAATCCTGCCCTTTCCATTATCTTTCCTGTATCATCTCTTGCCTCTCCCATACATTGGTTTTGGCTTTTCAGCTATATATTATTGTTGTACAAATTTGGACAACATAATTATTTATACTACTAATCAATAGTTACATCTTGGGATAACAATGATAGTCCTGAGAAGCCCATACAGGGTCACGAAAATGGAAATCCGGAGATATGCTGACAGATATGCCGACGAGGAAATCGGGCTAAGGGAGGCGGTCTTTGGAATTGACAGGGGGCTTGGCCCAGTATGGTATGCCGATTTCGATAACAGCCAGCGCTCATTCACAGTCGGAAATGACGAAAAGGGGAAATTTTCCATCCGCTATAGGGAGTTCAGCAACGGGAAAGAAAAAAAGCACACAGAATTGGCAGTGGCACTGTGGAAGAAGGCCAAAGAAAACGGAAATCCCAATCCAGGCAGCCTGCACATATCAAAGCGGCTCTCCTCAAAGCATCACGCTAAAAATCTAATAGCTTTTGCTAAAGAGCTTGCCTCGGAGGCAGAATAGGTGACAATCATGGAACTTGAAGGAAAAGTCGCCCTCATAACAGGGTCCGGAAAAGGTCTCGGAAAAGAGATAGCGCTGGCATTTGCGAAAGAAGGGGCTGAACTGTCAATAAATTACTTCGGAAGCCGAAGGGATATGGCTGAGTTTGCGGAAAGCCTGGGAGGAAAAAAAGTGATGTTTATCGAGGCGGATATAACGGCTGCCGACGGGATAAAATATCTTGTTGATGAGACTGTGAAGGTTTTCGGAAGGATAGATATCCTTGTGAACAATGCCGGCCAGATAAGCTATCCTTCTGAGTTTGAGGAAGTCGCAGAAGAGGATTGGGACAAATACTACAGTCTGCAGCTGAAAGCGGCTTATTTCGCCTCTGTCTATGCCGGCAGGATAATGAAGATGCAGGGATATGGAAAGATAATCATCACTTCGGCAACATTTGCCCTTAGGCCTGAAAAAACGGCTCCTCATACAGCAGCTGTCAGGGCCGCAATATCGGACTTGACTCAGAATCTGGCAGCATGGGGCTCGCCCGAAATAAGGGCCAATGCTGTTGCCATAGGGTTTTACCCGAAAATGGGGCAGAATGGCGATTATCTAGAAAAAATCCCTCCGGAAATGATCTTCAGGCCGGAAGAGATAACAAAGATATACGTCTTCCTGGCTTCTGAAGCCTCTGACAGGATAACAGGGCAGACTTTGACGATTTCTGGAGGGTACACTTTATAAGGAGTCTGAAACAATAGGCAGAGCAGCAGTACATGTTTAATCCCTATCATGCCTCTTCAGGCATCTGAATTCAGCGAGAAACCTTCTGCTATATGCTTGAGTATAGCTGTTTCGGTTTTGTTGCGTGCAGCTTGAGAATAATATAGTCGAGCTGTGAGGCGAAATGCGTGACAGCGGTCTCATCGATGTTCACTGCCTCATGCTCAGGGACAATGAAAATGCTTCAGCCCATATCTCCTTATTTCTGCCAGCCTTTGGCAGAGCGGATCATTCGGCATCTGCTTTCCGCTATAGAAACGTGTTAAAGGCCATATGCCCGTCTTGTAGGGTGACCACGGATAAGTGTATGAATCGTAGGGGTATGGGGAGCCTGGCCGTATGCGGATAAATCCGAATTCATCATTTTCTGCGCTTATTTCGTTCATCATTCTCCTCAGCTCCTCCTCTTCCGCTCCCTCTTCTGCATCCTGCCTTATGGGCAGCCTCGAGAGCCAGTACAGCTGCATCCACCTTGCCTTGGAATGTATTGCAAGGTGAAGTAAAAGATGCTTTGCCGTATCATGGCCGTCATGCAGTATCGGGAAAAAGTCGTTAATAAAGGGATCAGCCAGCTGCTGGCTGATGTAAACCATGGATTGCTGATGCAGGCCCTCGTCTATCGTTTCTGTCACGGCAAGCAGGGTTCTTTTGGCTAGGTCGCTTGGATCAAGTCCTTGGTCCTCGAGCAGGCCGTGGTGGACAGCATGGCGTGTTTCCGAATCTGAGTCGTGGAAAATTTTCATAGGATCTGAATGTCGATGGAATAAGCGTTATCATATGCCTTCTTGGGTGCAGCCGGTTATATGTGGGCCGCCTTTGATTTTCGCCGAAATTTACCAGAATGCCTTCATCGTCAAGGTCGATATCCCGCTGGAAATATCCGGAGTTTGCGAAATACACGGCTGCTATATTAAGCCTTAACACTCTTTCATCCAGATGTATTTGGGATATAGTTTCAATGGACTCAGGAAAGCCGTCAAGGGCTATGCTGTTGTCGGCAAAAAGCTCTATCTCTCTCCACTTCTCGTTGACGGCCTTGAGCGTATATGCTCATTCAGCTCCCCCTGATTCCATCCTTATACTGCATCAGGAGCCTGAACCTTGTCTGCCATCTGGAGGATATCATACGGTAGAATGATTTAAGCAATAAAAAGAGATATACTTTATAGATTATACGCTATGAAAAGTGATTCATCTCATAAAAGAACAGAAAGGGGCGGGCTGGAAGAAAGAGCAGCAGGACTTCAGAAGGAGCTTGGAGAACAGGCAAGGCTTGCCGAGGAGAGGCTGAACCAGTTGAAGTATCTGCAGGCCGATTTCGACAACTACAGGAAGAACTTTGAAAGGGAGAAAGAAAATATAATAAGGCTGGCCAATGAGGGCCTCATAAAAGACCTGCTTATTATACTTGATGAATTCGGAATCGTTTTGGACAGGCTGGAAAATGAGAGGGATAAGGCTGGACTGAATATGATATATAAAAAGCTTTCAGGCATACTGGAAAGGAATGGCCTGAAACAGATAGAGGCTGTCGGAAAGAAGTTCGACCCCCATCTCCATGAAGCTGTGCACAAGGAAGTGTCAAACAAGGAGGACGGACTCATACTGGAGGAATACCAGAAGGGATATATGCTGAAATCCAAGGTGATAAGGCCCTCCAGGGTGAAGATATCTGAAAATGCCGGAGGCAAGGAGGATAAATAGCAGACAGACGTAATCTCATATGCAAAAAATTTAAGAACAGAAAACAAATAAGGTTCGATATGCCAAAGGAAAGGATAATCGGGATTGATCTGGGAACAAGCAACAGCCAGGCGGCTGTCATGCTTGGGGGGAAGCCTGCGATAATCCCGTCAGCAGAAGGCGCAACAGTGGCCGGGAAAATGTTCCCGTCAGCTGTGGCTTTCACAAAAGACGACCAGATGCTTGTGGGCGAGCCTGCAAGAAGGCAGGCTGTCACCAACCCTGAAGGGACTGTCTTTGCTGCAAAAAGGAGGATGGGGACGGACCATAAGTACAAGATTTTTGGGAAAGAATACACGCCACAGCAGATCTCCGCCTTCATTCTGCAGAAAATAAAAAGGGATGCAGAGGCGTTTCTCGGGGAAAAAATAACAAAGGCTGTCATCACAGTCCCTGCCTATTTCAATGACAACCAGAGAACTGCGACAAAGGATGCAGGAGCTATAGCGGGCCTTGAAGTTGTTAGGCTCGTCAATGAGCCTACGGCTGCTTCTATGGCATATGGCCTAGACAAGGAAGG
>CAYJTA010000074.1:0-5534 GCA_964372825.1 uncultured archaeon
CGATCTCGAGGAAGATGCACCACTCAGCAAAGATTCGTCTATCTCCTGCTCAACTCCATTTTGAAGATCTTTTGCTTTATCAGTTGAGATGGATCCTGCTTGGTGAAGTGCCCATATTCCTTCATAAATCATGAACTGAGCGGCCATCTCTGCGAACCAGGCGTATTTTAGAGGAGGACATTCCACGCCTAGGGCCGAAAAAAGGAGTCGTGGAATAAGCAGACCACACGCACCTTCAAATTGTAATCCGTGCGTCCCCTCATGCACAAGTGTTTTTAGAAGCCGAAGAAACTGTATCCAACTGTCGGTTGAATTCTCAACCAAATCCTCTGATATTGTAATCGTGCTTAGCGTTCCTGCTACTCCTGGTTTCGTTTCTCCAGGACGACTAAGCTGACCAGTTTCGAGTTTACCAGCCTGCTGGATCTCACGCAATTTTTTTAGTATCAGTGCGAGTCCGTTAGCAAAGGCTCGCATCACCTGCGCATCACGATCAGAGGATCCTAATTGTTGCTCTTGGTATTTGGCCCAAAGATCTGCAAACAAGGTGAGAAATCCCAGTCCTAGGAGTCCCAGTTCTAGCTTTCGCTTGAGTCTTCTCTCTTTCGATTCTCGGTTAATGTCTTCTTTATTGCGCTCATGAAGAGTGACCAGGGGCAAAAACTCTTTTGAATCAAATTGTGGGGGAAGTCTTACCATGGCACTGACCACGGGTATAGTACTTCGCTGAGCAGACAACGACGCTCCATAGATGAAAGCGAAACCGCTTATTAGTATCAACAGCAGCGCTCCCCGACCGATAGAGACGTTCCTGAGATTGCTCATCATTGATCCCTCCCTAGGATCTCATAATTCTACTAAAATCCTTCAATTGCGACTGAAAACGGCGCTTCTCATATTACACAATAGGGTACATTTCACCTCCTCTCCTTTTTTGTACACTTCTTTGTCGTCTTTCATCCTTTTGGTCGCCCTCTATTCGAGGCTCAATACGGTTTCTTTTGTCGAGCGTATTACTTCCCTTCTTTTTAGAATTAGCTATTTCTCATCCAAAGACACAAAAGATTGTCTATTGTATCTTTAGATTGCCAAAGCTACAAAATGCATGTTTTTGTTTGATGAACTTGAGATGAAACTCGCAAGCATATTGCTTATTGCCCGTTAGAGATTTAAGCTTACCTTTTGCGTAATGTTTCTTTTTGCCTATATATGGCCTATAGCCAATATAGGGGCCCAAATAAAGATAACCTTTATAAGTATAACTATCATTATACTTATTATGATTATAGAAAGGCCTGAAGAGGTCAGGAAGGTTGAGGGCCTGAAAAAATGGGCCCTTGTCTACGGCAGGAGAAAGACAGGCAAGACTTTCCTATTGAGGAATTTCGTCAGGCATGACGAGTATTTCTTTGTGAGAGGCGGCAGGACAGTAATATCCGGGAAAAGCAACAGGGACATATCCTATGAGGCCTTCCTCGAGATCCTCGACAGGGCCCTGGCGGGCAGGCAAACGGTTGTGGTTGACGAGTTCCAGAGGCTCGGAAAGGAGTTCATGGAGAGGCTGCACTGCATGAAAAAGGAGGGGAAGCTGATACTGATATCCTCGGCCTTATCCGCCTCCGGGAAGCTTTTCTCGCCGCAGTCAGCCTTGCTCGGCCTTTTTGCAGAGGCCGGCATAGGCCTCATATCCCTCTCCGACACCCTCAGGGCTCTTCATGCATTTGGCCTCCCCAAGAAGGAGCTTCTGGAGTCTGCCATGCTTCTCCAGGAGCCCATGGCAATAGACTATTTGGATGGGAAAAAGGAGGCCAAAGACACTCTGGCTGACATAATCTCCGGCTCTGCCAGAACCATCCCCGCCCTTACAGGAGAAATATTCGTCGAAGAGAACAGGGAGCTTTCGGCCGTTTATGAGGGTGCTTTCAGAGCCATAGCAACCGGCAAAAGCACTTCAGGGGAGATTTCAAGCCACCTTTTCTCAAGGAAGCTCATCCCGAAGGATGACCCGAGCATCATCCAGCAGTACCTCAACAATCTGGCGTCCCTCGGGATCATCAGAAAGGTCCATGTGTTCGGAAAGAAGAGGTTCGCCTATACCCATGTGTCGCCTCTGGCCAGGCTTTTCTACTATGCGGACGAGAAGTACAACCTTTCCGAGAGGCCTTTATCGCTGCAGGAGCTTGAAAGGCTTGCGGAAGAGATGATGCCGAGGCTTGTCGAAGACAGCCTCAGGGGGTTCCTTGCCGTGAAATTCGGTCTCCAGGAGGCTGTCTTTCAGGAAAAAGGTACAGAAGTGGGCATCTGCCTTCTCAGGTTCGGGAAGCCTGAAATGGCCGTTGAAGTGAAGTGGGGGAGGATTGACGAATCCGATATCAGGAAGGCCGAAGGCAACCTGGACAAGACTGGGGCCAGGAGAAAGATCATATTCCTGCCCGAAAAGAAAGGCTTTAAGTCAAGAGCGGAGCTGATGGATGTAATGGACATATTCGAACAATCTGAAAGGATATAGGCGATTGAATGATCGACTCCCACGTCCGTCTGTGCTGCTCCTCCTTTGGCAAAGACACAGGCGAGGTTGCTGGGGAGCGTTTCTGAAGCAGTAGGCTCTCTGAACATTTTCCGAAATAAAGAGATGTCTCATCCATGAAGTCATCGCATTTTGGCCATGCTGCGCATCATCTCTGCAAACTCCTCCGCAGCATCGAGTATGATTTCGGCTGTTTCACGCGAATAAGTATAGCGATAATCGGCATCCTCTCTGGAACTCATTGCTGAAGCGAACTGTTCGATATATTTGCTTTCCAGCCTGCCGTTCTTATACAGGTCCTCCAGCACGGCGGCAATGGCAAAATGCCGCCGCTCCTTGAAACCAAGAGAAAACAGAAGAGCTTTGGCTGCATGGAACATGGCATAGTAGCTCTTGATAATGCACCACTTGTAATCGGCTTTCATGAAGGCTTCGCGCGCAGCAAGCAGATCATAGGCGGATTCCTTCATTTCCTTCCTGGCCAGCTCCTGGTCAGGCTGCATGCGCTTCAGATAGCCTTTTTGTATGCACTCTTCCATGTCCATGCTAAACCAGCCTGATCCTGTCCTTCTCCACCCTTTCATAAAAAGCCCTGTCTTCCTTTGACGTCCTGAGCCATTCCACAGGCGTGAAGAGGCTGACTTTTATCCTTGAGTCCAGAGCTTTCAGTTTGGCTGCTAGGCTCCTGTCTGTTCCGATGACAAGCAGATCTATATCCGACTGCTCTGTATCCTCGCCGCGCGAGGCCGAGCCGAAAAGGTAGATTTGAGACTCTGTCTGCAGATTGCCTATTTTGTCTTCCAGTTCCGAAAGTATGAAAAGGACCTTCAGCTGCTTGACTATAATATTATCTCTAGACAGCCGGTAAAGGAGAGTCCTGCCTGCTGCGCTTTTCTTCACTATCCCATTTTCCTCCATGAATTCCAGCCATCTGCTGGCTGAAAGTTTGGCAATCTTCAGCCCCTTCCTGATCGCTGTCTGGCTGAACTCAGCGGAGGAATTTTTCAGCAAAAAGGCTAGGATTTTGATGGCCACCCTGCCGCCCAAAAGTTTATCCAGCTGGACCATGAGTATCAATAAAATATAATATGGTCTATTTATTTAAACCTTATGGCTCATTTAATTGAACAATAGAGTCAGAAGATTTATCATTGTCGTGTGTGATTTATATCTGCAACCCAAAACATATAATGATCGACTCCCACGCCCATATGTGCTATCCGACATACGACAAGGACAGGGAATGGGTGATAGAGGAATGCAGAAAAAGGATAAGGGCTGTGATAGCCAGTTCGGCCAGATATGATGAAAGCCTCAGGGTGCTTGAGCTGTGCAAAAAACATGATGGCTTCCTATATGCCACTATAGGCTGCCATCCCACTGAGATTCAGGATGCGGAAAAAGTTCTTGACCTGATACAGAAAAACAAGGACAAAATAGTAGGAATAGGTGAGGCAGGTTTGGATTACCACTGGGTGAAGGAGCCTGAAAAAAGACTGGAGCAGAAGGCCGTTTTTGAAAAATTCATATCCCTGGCCGAAGAGCTGAACCTGCCTCTGGTCATACACAGCTGGGACGCTGAAGAGGATTGCCTCGAGATGATAAAGAAGAATGACGTATCAGCTGTATTTCATTGCTATTCAGGGTCAAGGGAACTTGAAAGGGAAATAATAAAAAAAGGCCACATGGTATCCGTTTCAACACAGGTCTGCTTTTCGAAAAGCCACAGGAAAATAGCAAGGGATCTGCCTCTTGAAAACCTTCTGCTGGAGACGGACAGCCCCTTCCTCAGCCCTGTGAAAACAGAGGAAGAGAAGAGGAATTTCCCCTGGAACATAAAATATGCGGCCGAAAGGGTGGCCAAGGAAAAAGAAATCAGCCCGGGAAAGGTGATGGAGGCCGCTGAAAGCAATGCTAGAAGGGTTTTCAGGATATGATGTGAAGTGAATGTGAATTTTTTGTGAAGGTGGAAATAAGCTCACAGGAAGCTGAAAGGGTAAAGCATGAATGAAAGGAATTCAGAATATAATGCTGCGAATCTGTTAATATTTATGAAAGGAAGATTTCAAAGAAAAATGAAAGAAAAAGCCTTGCTCCTGCTCTCAGGCGGCATAGACTCCCCTGTGGCAGGCTGGATGATGAAGAGGAAAGGGTATGATATAGCGGCCATACACTTCTCATATGAGCCCCTGACTGATGGCCTGCCTGAAGAGAAGTCGAGAAAGATAGCTGAGATTCTGGGAATCAAAAAGTTCATTAAAGTAAATATATCCAAACAATTGAAAGAGATATCCGAGAAGACAGAAAGGAAATACTACTTTGTTCTGCAGAAGCGCCTTATGCTGAAAATAGCCGAAAAGGTAGCAAAGAAACTCGGCTGCAATTATCTTCTTACAGGGGAAAGCCTCGGCCAGGTCAGCTCCCAGACACTGCAGAATCTTGCTGTGATAGACCAGGCTACCAAGATGGCTGTCCTGAGGCCCCTGATCTGCTTCGACAAGGACGAGATCGTGCAGAAGGCAAGGGAAATAGGCACCTTCGAGATTTCAGCAGGAAAAGAGTACTGCGATGTTCTTGGGCCTGAAAAACCTTCGACTAGGGCGAGGATTGAAATTATTTTGGAAGAAGAGATAAAGATGGATATGGAGAGGCTTGTGACAGAAGCAATAGAAAATTCAAAAACTTCATGATGCAGCCTATGCTACGGATTTCATTGCATCCAGCTTTTCAAGTTCCACAGCCGTGAAAAACTCTTCTTCCCGCTGCTCTAACTGATAAAGCTCTTTATCGAGTTGCATGCATTCTCTTTGAATCCTTTCTGACTGGCTTATTGCTTCCTGCAGCCATCCCTTTTCAACCGCAGTTCTGTAACCCTGTATATCTGCCCTCCAGTATCCATATCTCTCCATCGCATTTGGCAGAAAAGAAGGATCCTCGGAATCCAATTTTACCCTTCTGAGGCGGCTGCATTCTTCCGTGTTGGCCTTCCACTTATCTATAACATTAC
>CAYJTA010000075.1:0-5392 GCA_964372825.1 uncultured archaeon
GGTGAAACGGTTAAGGAGGGTTAATTAGGGTCCTTAAATGGTACTATACCCTTTCAATTAATGTGCCTATATCGACTTCCTTGTGGTCAGGCACAACAATGGCCTTCTTTTCGCTGCCTATGATCTTTGTCAATATTACATGGCTTCTTTTTTGCCGTGAAACAATGAAACCTGCCTTTACAAGGATTTTTAGGACTTCACGCCCTGAGAGGTGTGGTAGTTTTGTCATGCGAAATTTCAAATTTTACTATGAATGTATCGCTGCTCTCCACCCATTCAGGGATGCCCATCTCCTCGATATAAAGCTCTATGGCTTCCTTTAGATTTTTTAGGGCCTCCTCAATAGTATAGCCCTGGCTGACCACGTCTAACTCTGGGCACAAAGCCACATACTGCTTTTCACTTTTTCTTATGATCGCAGTGAGATTCATGGTAAATAATTATCCGTCAGTCTTAAAAGCTTCTTTACCCCACATAGCTCCCCTCACTTCTCATCTCGTGCTGGTGCTTCTCCACCATGTCTTCAGACAGATATACTGAGAGTATGAGTCCTGTCTCATAGGCCAGCCTGCCGAGGTTGAGGCAGTGGAATATCAGGCCTCCTATAGTCTGCCTGCTCTGCGGGAGGCGCTTTGCCACTTCATCGAAGTTCACCTCCTTCTGCAGTATCTTTTCTATGGTCTTGGCCCCTTCTGTGTCCTCCTCTTCGTCATCGCCCTCAGGCTCGGTCTCATAGGGATAGTACCTGAGGCCAATCTCGAAGCCGTGGTTGAGGTGGAGGCCCGCATAATCCCTCACGCTCTTCTCTATAAGCGGATCGTATATGTCATGCTCCTTGAGCCAGCCGAAAAGCTGGGAGAGGGATTCCATGAGCTTGTTGACACTGGTCGTCACCTGCTTCCGGTACTTGTCCTCGAGGCAGTACTGCAGGATCGTGATCAGGACCTTTTTCGTGCTGTCGTCCATGAAGACTGGGATGTCGACTTCTATAGAGCATGTCTTTCCCCTTATCTGGTGCAGCACCATGTTAATGTTTTGTCCAAGGTTGCTTTTATTGGTTAGAAACTCATGGCAGGTTAAAAACCGGCATTCCTGACAGGAGCAGGGCAGCTATCAGCAGGGGCTGGTGGAGAAGATAAATCAGGAGGGAGTGCCTGCCCAGCAGGATCAGGAGCTTGGAAACAACCCCTGAAAGCCTGTATTTCCCTGCCAATCCTGAAGCCGCCGGCCCGGCATGGAATCCTAGAAGCAGCACACCAAGCCATGGAAGCAGGGGAAAATAGTCAAAGGTGGAAAAATTCCTGGGCGCGAGGCCAAGCCAGAGAAGGTAATTGAAGTCAAATCCCTGTGTCTGGAGATAGATTCCAAGAATAAGGGCTGCTATGGAAAAAGGCGGCAGGGATTTTCCCAGCCTGGCAAAAAGCGGCAGCAGGAAAGAGCCGGCAGCAAAGAAGTGGAGAATGCCGAAAATGATGGTTCTCTGGGGAACAAACAGGTATGTGAAGAAAGTGATCAGGAGCGAAAAGGCGAGCAGAATGGAGCCTCTCCTGAAATATCTGCTGTGGAAAGTCTCTTTGTTCCTCTCGTAACTTAGCCTGGACGCAATTCCGGAAACAAAAATGAAGACGCTTGCTATCATAACAGGCAAAAAGAGCGAATAAAAAACATTGCGGCCGATGTCCAGCAGGCCGAAATACTGCAATGCCACAGACCAGTTATAGAAAACCATGAAAACGATAGCTAGACCCCTGACGAAATCCAGTGCGTGCACCCTTGAATGCCTCTCCTCCCCGGCCATGAAAGAATATTCATGTGCTGGAAGATAAGGCTTCGCCTGAGGCTTCTCAAACAAAAAGGAAAAATCAGGAAAGAATCTGAGGCCTACAGCCTCGCATCTATTGCGGACTTGAAGGCGCTGAAAGGCTGGGCTCCGACAATGGTCGTGCAGTCTGACGTTCCCTTGCAGATCCTGAAGCTCGGCGTGCCTGACACTCCGGCTTTGCTGCCTGTGTCGAAGTCGCTCTGCACTTCTGAAAGGTACTTCTTGCTGTCAAAGCAACTGCTGAACTGCTGCTCATTGAGTCCAAGCTCCTTGGCCCATTTCTTGTATGCGTCAGTGCTCAGTGACTCCTGATTCTGGAAAACCTTGTCATGGAATTCCCAGAACTTGTTCTGTTCATTTGCGCATTCGGCTGCAAGCGCTGCAGGCTGTGCATTCTCATGGAAGCTCAGGGGGAAGTCCATGTAATAGAACTTCACCTTGCCTGTCTGGATGTAATCCTTGTCTATCTGCGGGAAAGTGCCTGTAAAGAAGCGGCCGCAGAACGGGCACTGGAAATCGCTGAACTCGACTATTGTCACAGGCGCATTTGACTGGCCTTTTAAGGGGTCTCCCTCAAGGCTGAAACCGAGATCCTTGCTCTCCGGCTGTGATGGCGCATCAGGCTGCGGCGGCGGGGGCGGAGCCTGCTGCTGGATTTCCTGAGGCTGAACAACTGCCTGCTTCCCTGTCACCAGGCTGCTCATTGTCGATATCGTCGCAAGCAGACCGACAAGCAGACCTATGCTGACGAAAGCCAGCAGGATCGTGGTGTAAAGCCATGGGGACCTTTCGGTTTTGGGGCTTCCTGTCTCAGATACATTTGGTGTGGTTTCTGTCATATTCCCTCCTTGAATTAATCCTCGTCATATGAATAAAACTATTGGGGCAGCAGATTTAAATAGGTTTACAATTTCTGAAAATGTTTTGTGTTTATGAATTCGGCAGAAGAGGGAGTCATCTGAGCTCTGTTTCATCTTCGACTTCTGTAAGGGACTCCAATAAACCAAGAAGCTTGGGGTCTTTTTTTCTAAGAACTTTTCTCGAATATGAATTATATCTTTGTATTTTTCCATCGGAATATATTGTAAGTACAGGGTTTGCTGTATCTCCGGGTCTGTATATCTGAATTACGTTTTCCTCTGAATATTCAAAGCCATGCTTTCTGCAAGCGTCAGACACTTTTTTTGACATCATAATACTTGGATACGCCCTCTTATCAGTTTGCTCAGGCTTCCTTCACAATAAGCTTTCCTGCCATTGTTCCATGGCCGGAGCCGCAGAAGACGGAGCAGAAGAACTTGAACTCGCCTGCCTTGTCCGCCACAAATTCCACCTGCACTGTCTCGCCCTTTTTCAAGACTTTGTTGATGTTGAAGTCAGGCAGGGCAAAGCCGTGGCCTGCGCCTGCTCCATCGTCAAGCGAAGTTATGGTTATCCTCACCTTCTCGCCCTTGACTGCTTCCAGGGTGTTTGGAGTGAAGTCCCAGTTCTTTGCGGTGACCTTGAACTCCCTTACAGGGATGAGATCAGCTGCTGGCGTGGATGCCGGAGAAGTGGTAGTCGGTGAAGATGCGGGTGAAGGAGAAGATGTTGGCGACTGCGTCGGCTCCGGGGTCGGCGAAGGCTGGCCGCCCTGCGTCTGGAGGCAGCCTGCTACCAAAAGCACTAAAGATATAAGGAGTATGGAGGCTTTCATGTTGGAAAGTTATTGGTTGTTATTATATATAAATATGCTCTGCAAAAAGTGAGATTTTCTTCTGAAAGTTCAACAAAGCCTATTCTTCAAAGAGATAGAGGCTCTTTCCTGTCTCCTTCGCTTTTAAGAGTGCCTGGTCTGCCTTATAAAAAAGCTCGTTTGAAGTGTCGGCTTTTGTTTCCGGCCAAGAGACGATACCAAAACGCATTTTTAAAGTTACAGGCTCAATTACTCCTTTGCTGTTTTTCAAATAACAGGTGTGGTTGGCAATTTTTGTCGCCAGCGCCAAAGCCCCAGCAGAGTCAGTTTTAGGAAGGATAAGGCCGAACTCGTCGCCTCCCCATTTGGCCAAAACATCAGATTCTCTTGTATGGGTTCTGAGAGAGGCTGAAATGTATTGTATTGCAATGTCGCCATTCAGATGGCCTAAATCATCATTGACCTGCTTGAATCCTATTGCGTCACCAAAGACAACACTAAGTGCCTCTCCATAACGTCGTGCACGCGCATATTCCTTTTTCAGATCCCCTCTCAATTCAAGCTTGTTTGGCAATCCTGTCACAGCATCATATTTTGCACGCATTTCCAGGCTGTTCAAGAATTCTGCACGCTGTGGATTCTCTCTCAGAAGATGTTGCAGTTCCTCGTCCTTTTGTGGATTGTATTTCATAATATGCTCATAAATAACTATCATATAGTAGCACTATTTAATCTTTTCGGTGCAGAATGTGCCCAAATTGGGATATATGGAATCAAAAATAGTTTGGTATTCATTTTCTCTGATCCCCCGATAATTGTATATAACAATACAACTTTCTGAAAAAAATGAGGCCGATTGAGTCTGCTTTCTATCCTTCGTGCCCTATATTTGCGCACTTTCTAAATTTTCAAGAAAGAATCGATATCTATAGGCTCTATTTATCTGCTCCTACTGACACAATCAGGGAAAGAGCGATCTTATTATAGTTGTTTCTTAACATCAACAAACCTCGCCACGCCATCGGCCTGTTTTATTTCAACCCTGTCTCCTGCTGCCAGATTCATGAAGTCCTTCTGGTTGTCAGCAAGGACAAGGGCCATCTCCCTTCTTATTTCAACTGAAAGGATGTCATTCTTATTCACGGCTATAGGCTTAGGCCTCGGCTTCGTGTTGTTGAACCCTGCTCTCAGGCCTGTTCCGAAAGGCCTGTGCCCGACGGCCATGTAGTAGGCATGGCTCCCGAAAGGCGTGGCCGCAACGATGCCGTCCCCTATCACATTTTTGTACAGGGGCTTGCCGTCAAGGGAGACATCGAACCTGATGGCTTTCCTCGGGTCTGCGTTATGGATCTGCACTTCGTTCAGGCCTGTGATTGTTTTCCCCCTTGCCTCCGCCGATGCTTTTCCGTATTCCTTAATCCAATAGTTCTTTTCTGATATGTTTTTGAGAATCTCCTTTGCCTGTTCAAGACTGTATGATGGATAATGGGTTCCTATCAGGCTTTTCCGGAAGACAATCTTGGGTATCCCGCAAAACAAAAACTCAGATGTCAGCACTGTCCCGTCACCCCCGTAAACCGCTACAAAATCGGGCCTCTTGATATCGATAATAAAGCCCCTGCTTTCAGCAATTCTTTCTATCCTCCCCCTTTCCTTCTGAAAATATGTCTGGACGGCAATCCTCATATTCATTCTTATTTCAGGGGCCATATTATTTAATCTGATGAAAGCCGTGAAAGGGCCGGGAGGGAAGCTGAGCGGTTATGACAGCCTGAAGAGGCTCCTCTACGGCGTGGCTTTCATGCTGCTTGCCCTCTTCCTCAGGGAAACAGTGAAAGTGAACTCCCTGCCGCCCTTCTGGCTGATACTGCCATTCGCCAGCCTGTTTAGATCGG
>CAYJTA010000076.1:0-5382 GCA_964372825.1 uncultured archaeon
TAGACTATATTTTCCTGTAAGGTTAAAAACAATTGAAAATCTGAAAATTGCATGCCTGCCTGCAGGGCAAAAAGCCTTTATACAACGGCTCCAAAATACAGTATATGCCCTTGGAAGTTGATGCCCCCCTGACAGACCTGAGATCTATTGGAAAAGGCCTTGTAGCAGGCTCTTTAGTCACCCTCGGCCTCTTCGGTTCAGATAATCTGCTTCTCCAGCTTCTCCTTTTCATTGCAGGCGTTCTGGTCTTCGTGGACGGCGTCATGCCTTACACGAGCAGGAAATACATAGGCACTGTAGCCTTCCTTGCCCTTATAGGAGCACTTGTATCAGTTGCGTCCACACTCTCCGGCTTTTCACTCGCATATGGGATGCTTTCTGTGATCATCTTTCTCGCTCTGTATCTGCCCAAGATTCTCAAAAGGCTCCCCAGAAAAATAGGCATAGGGCCGCTGGAAAAGGAAAATGAATGAATCATTTCATGATAGAAAGGGAGGCATATGGATCTAGTAACCCACATCTTCTTTGCGCTCATGCTCAGCCAGAGGTTTGACCTGTGGGTTGTTCTTGGCAGCATCCTGCCCGATATGGACAAGCTCTACACATACCCAAAAAAGCGGTTTTTCAGGTCGGAAAGCCACACATTTATCGGGGAAATTCCTTCTTCTGTATTTTTTGTTCTTGTTTTTTCCTTCCTGTCATTATATTTTGGCCGGCATCTGTTTTCACTGGCATTCGGCTACATGAGCCACATCCTTCTCGACTTCCTTGTGGGCGAGACGAAGCCATTCAGGCCTTTCCTCAGGGACAAGGTGGATTTCAATCTGGATATGAAAGGAAAACTTGTTCTTGGGGCATCTATTTGGCTTCTTGGATTGTATCTTTATGGAGGTGAAATATGGGATACCGCGAAACAGTTTCTGGGATATTAGATCCTCTTGCTCTGGATCTAGATCCAAATCATATATCAAGGCTTTCTGTAGTCGTAAGCGTATTCTTCCTTTTTGCACAAAGCGCATTGCAGCAGGCTTTAGTAATTTTCATTGTCCTCCTTCTCGACCTGTATGACGGCCTTGCGGCAAGGAAATACGGCAAGGAAAGCAAAAATGGCCTGATTGTGGACCATGCCTGCGACAGGATGTCAGAACTTGTCATTTTTATAAGAACGCCCTATCTGCTTTTCTTTGTCTTTGCGAATGTGCTGCTATCCGTCCTGAAAATAAAGAAAGGGTATCCTGTGCTTCCTTTGAGGCACATCTATATGCTTTATCTCCTCTGGATAGCATTTGTTTAATAATTTAACTGCAGGATAAGAATGTAGAATATGAAGCTGGACCACTTCGTTCTGGAAACCCTGAAGAATATCGGATCATCGAAATACCCTGAACTGGGGATAAAAAAGGATCCATGGAACCTCTTCATCGGCAGCGGGAATGCGTACAATGTGGCATGCGTTTTCGCAATGACGCTTGGCGGTTTTGCTGTCGATACAAGCATGCACAGAACATTTCTCTCGCATTATGGGAAAACAGATTTCAAAAGCATCAGCTACGTCTCAGCTTCTGCGGGCAAGGATGCCATACCAGCCACAAGGTACTTGAAAGAACGTGGTTTTGATTTCAATCTGATAACAGTGAATAAGGATGCTCCGTCAAAGGAATTCGTCACTGGAAAGATATTTGTCCTTCCTTCTTTCAAAGAGCCCCCTACTTCCAATGTCAGCACCTATAGCTCCATGATTTACTGGCTGCTTAAGGAAAATGTATCTGAAATAAGAAAATCTATTGGAAAAATCATGATTCCAAATCTGAGAAAATATCAGAATATAATCTTTCTGGCAGATGACAAATATGCTCCAATAGCGAGGATGGCCGCAACCAAGGTGATGGAGAGCCTTGAAGGCGTTTCAGCAAATGGGGATGGCATAACCCATGGCATGCACCTCGGCTATTTCATGCAGCCGAGGGATAGGCTTGTCTTTTCCATAAATCTTGAACTGGGTTTTGAGGGGGAAAATGTCTACAGGCTCAAGGAAAAGACATATCTTGGCTCGCTTTTGTCGTGCTACTATATTATAGGAAAAAACCAGACGGAAAGGGATGTGCGGCACATAGAGATGAACTATAAAAGGATTTCGGAGCTTCGCAGCTGGAAGTTTAGGGGCATTATTTGATTTTGGATTGAGAATGCAAGTTTATATTTCTAGCCAGAATGCTAATGAATGGAAGCGTTGCCGACCAACAGGGAGCTATACACTCTCGGTGTCTTTGCCACGAAGTGTGACAGCGAAAAGGGATATACGGAGAGCGACATGCTTGCTGTTCTCATGTCTAAAGGAATACCGAGAGACAAAGGTCTTGCAGCTATATTGAAATTCCCCCAGTATTCAGGGATCTTGGAGACAGAGGAGGGAAAAAGATACAAGCCAAGTGACAGGAAAAAAGAACTCATTTACGACCCCAACGGCAGCTACTATGTCGGCCAGAAAATATATCATGAAGGGCTGGACCTTGTTGGAACAGTCACGGCAATCGAGAACCATAGATATGTAAGAATGGTTTTTACAGACGGGGAGGAGAGAAGAATGCAGGGAAAAGGCAGGGAGTCTCCTCAATAATCAATGTACTTCATGTACTCCCACGGCGTTATGTATAGGCAGTACTGGTTCCAATCATTCCTCTTTAATTCTGTGAAAGCGTCGAAGATATGGCTTCCCAATACTTTTTTTATCACCTCATCGCTCTGCAGGGCCTCTAATGCGTCCCTCAGGGTTGTGGGGAGTTCTTCTATATTATTTTTCTTTTTTTCTTCCGCTGACATCTCATATACATCATGCCTCAGGGCCTGAGAGGGCTCTTTCTTGCTTTTGATTCCGTCCAGGCCGGCAGCCAGGAGAACAGAAAATGCCAGATAAGGGTTGCATGAAGGGTCGCAGCCCCTGTATTCGCATCTTGCCGATTTGTTGCTCCTGAAATACATGGGGACCCTTATGAGGGCTGACCTGTTCCGGGGGCTCCAGCAGACATTTATCGGGGCCTCGAATCCCGGAACAAGCCTCTTGTAGCTGTTCACTGTGGGGCATGTGACCGCTGTAATGGCCTTTGCGTGATCGAGCAGGCCCCCAATATAATACCTCGCCGTCTGGCTCAGGCCGAATTCGTCGTCCTTGTCGAAGAAGACGTTCTCCCCGGAGAAAGGCTCCCCTTTCCAGAGACTCATGTGGGTATGCATGCCTGATGCGTTGTCAAGATAGACAGGCTTCGGCATGAAGGTTGCCATCCAGCCGAACTTCTGGGCAATATTCCTTGCCGTGAACTTGTAGAGGTAAAAGGCATCGGCGCATTCTATGGCCTGCATCGCCTTGTAATTTATCTCCACCTGGCCGGCAGTGGCCACCTCATGGTGGTGGTATTCGACTTTGACCCCCATTTTTGTAAGATGATACGCAACCTCATTTCTGTAATTGTGCGTCGGATCTTCCGGCGGCGCCCGGAAATAGGCTTCCTTGGGCCTCAGCACGGTATTGCCCGGCTTGAGTTCAGGTGATTTTGGCACGACCCTTGGCGCTCCCCAGCTGTCGTTCTTGCCTCCGGAAGGTGAAGCCCATAAATCAAAATGAAGTTGTGTCGGATCGAGGCTCTCGAAAACGAAGAATTCAATTTCCGGGCCGAAGATAGCTTTATATCCCATCGATTCTGCCATCTCCGCAGCCTTCTTTGCCACATGGCCTCTTGGATCGACATCTGATATTGTGCCGCCGCCATTTTCCCCGAAGGCCTCATGGATATTCCCGAAAACGATTGCAGACTTATGTATCCCGTCGTCTATCCAGGGGATTATCCTTGCTGTTTCGGGAGAGGGCATCCACACCATATCGCTCACATGTATGCCTTTGAAACCCCTTATAGAACTGCCGTCAAAGCCTATCCCATCCTTGAAGGCGTCTCCTTCTGTAAATTCTGAAACAGGGATGGTGAAGCTCTGGAGTATGCCCCTGATGTCGCTGAAGAAGCAGAGCACATTGTTCACTTTGTTCTGCCCAAAGAGCTGCTGCGCATTCCCTATTATGTCGGGAGAATCCATAAGCTCTATGGCCTCTGAGCAAATATAAGGCTTTTGCCTATTTTGATTAATAAAAACTATATTTTTTATTATTTTAGATAACAATTCTAAATAAAATTGATTCTTTTCTAAGTTTTTCTTTACTTTTGTTAGGAAGGCTCCATATAGACCCCACGGGCTTTAGCCAGTGGTAGTTTAGATGCCCTGTGAAAATCCTCTGGCGTGCAAACTTAAAGAAGGCAGGCAATTCTCTATATGGAAATTGGAATAGCTGGAAAGACAAATGTAGGCAAGACGACCTTTTTCTCAGCGGCAACTTTGGTAGATGCGGAGATAAGCGGCAGGGTTTTTACTACAATACGGCCCAATGTCGGAATAAGCTATGCGAGGGTGAAATGTAAATGCCAGGAATTGAATGTACACTGTAACCCTAATAATTCAATATGCAGAAATGGCTCTAGATTTATTCCGGTAAAGCTTATTGATATTGCAGGCCTCGTGCCTGATGCGCATTTAGGAAAGGGTTTAGGGAACCAATTTCTTTCGGATATTATGCAGGCAAGTTGTTTGATTCATGTAATAGACGCATCTGGCTCTACTGATATTGAAGGCAATGTATGCAAAGCAGGAATGCATGATCCTTCAGAAGACATAGAGTTTTTTGAAAGGGAGCTGGACTTCTGGATAGCTGGCATACTCCAGAGGAACCTGGCCACAATAGCAAGGAAGGCGGAAGCGACAAAGGAGAAGCCGGAAAAGGCCCTGCATGGCCAGCTTTCGGGCCTTGGGATATCGGAAGAGGATATAAAGCATGCCATGTCGGCATCGGGTTTTGTCCTGTCAGACAGTGAAAATCTTATGGAGTTTGTTTCTTTTCTGAGGAAAAAATCAAAACCATGTATAATAGCTGCAAATAAGGCTGACGTTGAAACATCAGAAAGAAACATAAAAAAATTGGACGAAAAGGGCTACAGTATTGTTCCATGCTCGGCTGCATCCGAGCTCGCTCTCAGGAAAGCCGCTGAAAAGGGATTGATTGAATATATGCCTGGGGATTCTGATTTCAGAACAAGAGACGGATTGAATGAGGAGCAGAGAAAGGGGCTGGAATACATAAGGAAAAGCGTCCTTGAAAAATATGGCGGCACAGGCGTGCAGCAGGCAATAAATGCGGCCGCTTTTGATCTGCTCGAGATGATAGCGGTATATCCTGTTGCCAATATCAGCAAGCTGACAGATACGAAAGGGAACGTGCTGCCTGATGCGTTTCTTGTGAAAAAAGGGACGACTCTGAAAGAGTTTGCCTCAAAAATCCATACT
>CAYJTA010000077.1:0-5334 GCA_964372825.1 uncultured archaeon
TGCCCGAATGACCAGTTGTGCTCCTGATGCAAATGCAGGACTGGCACTGAACAGTTTACATGCAGCGACACTGATAAGGATTATATATAAAGATATGGCACAGTTTCCGGCATGACTTACGGCCAGCCCTATTCAAACGATGACTATTGCCTCACAGGCAACATGAAGGTGAACGAGTACATATGCCTGGCAGGAAACGCCCCGAAATCAGAGCAGCATGACTGTCCCAACGGCTGCAACGATGGCGCATGCGTTAAGCCTGAAGTGGCCTGCACAGACCGCTGCACAAGCATGATCCAAGACAGCATTGATCTTGTAGTCAAGTACGACGAGAACAGGGACGGCAAGATCGAATACAAGGAGATAGAGCATGCCAGGAAGGACAAGCAGCAGAACAGGATCACAGGCTATGACTTAAACATAATCGAGCAATTGTATGACAACAAATGGGACGTCGGAACCTCTGAACTCTTTGAAATAAGGCTGAAGAACGGCTGGAACCTGATATCCTCCCCCTCAGCCCCGATACCAATCGACCAGATAACAACCCAATGCAAGATAAGGAAGAATGCGGCCTACTTCTATGAAGCGGCCAGATATGAGGAGGTATCCCTGCTTGAGCCTTCGAAAGGCTATTACATATATTCAGAAGGCGACTGCATCCTGAGGACTGACATAGCGGTGTCAGAAGCGCTCTCCCTCAACCTGCAGCCTGGATGGAACATGATATCGAGCATGAAGAGCTGGAATGAAATAAAAGGGAACTGCGAAAGGACAAAGAGCATCTGGGCATGGGACACCGCATCAGACGACTTCGTGAAGGTTTTGTCCACAGAACAGATGACAGCCACCAAAGGCTACTGGGTGAAGGTGAAGGATGCCTGCACCATCACACTTTCCTGAACACATATATATTGGGAAAAGCCAATCTTATTTATATGAGTACATACAGAGTACAGCTTTTTACCCATGGTTTGGTAATAGCTGCGGCTCTCGTGCTTTTTATTCAATTAACGGCAGCATCTGACAATAATCTGCCGGCAGCAATCGGAATTCAGTTCCAGGGTTCTCAATGGGCATGCTCATGGGAAGGCGTTGATGTGAAATGCGAAAAAGACGGCAGGGCGTGGAAATGGAGAGACGACGACAGGTCAAATAACCCCAGTGTCAGGGGACGAATATACATATTCGATCCGGCAGGAACAGGGACAGAGGTCTTCGACCAGTGCTCTGTCGCCTGGACATCTTCTGCAAGAACAGGCACAACCCATACCAGAGAATTCTCACTTGATCCAAACGGCCCTCTTGTTGCAAACGGCGATCCCAGCTCATGGAAGGATGTTCCCTGTCCTACCGGAACCGAGTGCCAGAACGGCGCATGCACAGGAACCACGCAGCCTGTGGCAGCCCAGCAGTCAACTGCTGATACGTTCACATGCACCGACACTGACAACGGCAACAGCCCGCAAGTATTTGGAACCGTCTCAATAATAGCAAGCGACAACAGCTTCAGGCGTGATGTGCCGGACAGCTGCTACCGCTCTTCGCTGACAGAAAACTTCTGCCTCCAGTCTTCAGGAGGGGCAACAACCAACTTTCTCGGAACCCAGAGGTATTACTGCCCGAACGGCTGCGACAGAAACGAATGCGTGCCAGAAGGCCAGCAGCCCACAGGGACTCAGGCCCCTAACCCAACCCAGCCATCCTCCTCTCTTTGCGAGCAGGCACTCGGCAGGGGGAGGATAAGGCAGCTGGCAAGGCACTATGACTCAACTGTGGAAGGGCCTTTTAGAAACAACAATTTTCTCGAGCAGGCCGAATTTGATACCGCAAAGGCGGACTGGCAAAACGGCAGGGTTGTTCTTGGCTCTCCTGTGACAATGGAAGAAACTCTTGACCTTGCGATTGTCCTTCAGGACGCGTGCATTCTGGCAGGCCAGCAGCCTACCCAACCCACCAACCCCACCCAGCCCACCCAAAACCCCAACTGCCCCCTCGCCTGCACTGTTGACGGCCAGACAAGGTGTTCGCCAAACGCCCCTGACACAGTGGAGAGATGCCAGATGAACGCCAATCTCCAGTGCCTCCAATGGACTGCCACAAACCAGTGCCAGCCGGGCCAGTGCCAGAACGGCCAGTGCGCAGGCCAGCAGCCTGGACAGCCTACGCAGCCTCAGCCTCCAGGTCAGTCTCCAACGCAGCCTCCGGGCTCAGGCAACAACAACTGCAACGAGCTGTATGCTGCCAACAGGGATACTATAAACAGCCTTGTGCCGAGATACGACAGCAACAGGGACGGCACACTGGATGATGATGAAATAATGACAATGCTGAGGGAATGGATAGCCAGCAGATACCAGAATCCAACACACCAGCAGGTACTCGTTCTTATGGCATTCAAGATATTGTCCTGTGATATGGACGTCCTGACAAGCCTGACGCATCTCGAATGCCAGCGGAACACATGCACTGAGGTGCAGGGTGCCGGGCAGAACCAGTGCCAGACGGCAAATGTGGCATGCGGGTCGCAGCCAACGCAGGAATGCGATCCCAGCAATCCCAATTCCTGCGGAGCAGGAAGGACATGCAACCAGGGCGGAGCATGCAGAGACACCAGCGCCACCTGCCCTCAGGATTTCGATTTCCGCAGCCTGGCTTCAAGGCAAGCAGGAGAGACGCTTACAATCGGGGCGGGAGGAGCATGCATAAATGAGATAAGGCTGGAGATTCTCACCACCAGCGGACAGACGCCATTGTATGACAGCAACTGGCAGCAGGGGGACACAATCACATGGAACGGCAGGGACAACAACAATGCACGACTGGCCGCCGGAAGGTATCCGACCAAGGTTTCTGTGAGAAACGGGCAGACAAGCCAGATATTGTTCCGGGAAGGAACCATTACAATCGATGGGCAGGGCGGTCAGCAGCCAGGTCCAGGGCAGCCAGGGCAGGGAGTAAACTGTCCTGCTGATTTCAGTTTGACAGGAGTCGACATATCGCCCCAGCCGGTTTCCCCTTCAGGCACTGCCACCTTTACAGCAAGAGGAAATTGCACAGACAGGGTCGGAATTACAGTAAATACCAGGCCTACTGCCTACAGAAGCGGCATGGTTTCCGGCAGATCTGTGTCATGGGCCCTCTCAAAAGATATATCACTCGGGACATACCAGGTCAGTTTTGAGGCCAGGAGCAGCGATGACAAGAGCAGGAGCGTTGTCCGCCAGCTGGTGGTGGCGAGCGGAAGCGGCGGAGCCTGCGACCCCAAAGACGGCAACTCATGCACATCCCCGCAGGTTTGCAACCCGACTACAAGGAGGTGCGAGAACCCTTCCGGAGCAGACAGGAGCTGCTCCATATCCACTGTCCCGACTAAAAGAGACACACCTGGCGACATAACTGCCATTCTTACATACAGAAACATGCCCGCAAGACTCCAGTCTGCACAGTTCAGCTGCTTCTTCATAGATGAGAATCGCAATCTAGGAGGCCCTTCAAATACCAATTGTGGAGGGACAGCAAACGACCAGTGCAGCGGCTCATGCACTCTTCCGAAAGCTGGGAGGTATGAGATAAGAGGAGAGCTGAATCCCAGCCAGCCGCGCGGACAGGACTATCTCGCATGCACCCCTGCCATAATCACTGTCGGCACGCCAAGCAGCACAACCCCGCCTGGCAGGCAAAAAGGAGAGCGCTGCTCAACAGAATCGAATTGGGAGTGTGCATATCCCTATGTCTGCTGCTGGAAACAAGGCTATACCTGCACGACAAACGAGGAGTGCACAGGTTCTGGCGGTGGCACGCCTTCAGGCGGTAAAGCCGGCGACACATGCCAGACTGACGACAACTGCAAGGGAGAAAATAATCTCAGATGCGGGAAGAACAACCGCTGCGTAAGGTTCGGCTATCTCGATTCACCATGCGAGTCCAAGAGCGGCCAATGCGGCAGGAGCAACACATGGTGCTGCGGGGCGAATGGCGAGGAGCTGCCTGCCGCTACAGCAGGCTGGTGCAAGAAAGGCGAATGCACCAAGACCGGCTCTACAACTACCAAGAAGGAAAACGGAGAAGAATGCTTCTTCAAGTCTGAATGCAAGTCAAACAACTGCTGCGGCAGCCCACTCAAATGCTCCGCAACCCCCTGCACCTCCACCCCAAAACCTGTCCCAGTGGGCGGCGATTGTAGAGGTGGGAAACCCTGCCAGGACCCCTCAAAAAACATGTGCTGTGAGGCTTTAGGTAATGTGTGCGCACCCAAAGGCCAGTGCAAGGCGGAAGAACCTGTGTCTGGGACAAAACCTGTCCCACCAGGCGGCGACTGCAGTGGAGGGAAACCCTGCCAGGACCCCTCAAAAAACATGTGCTGTGAGGCTTTAGGTAATGTGTGCGCACCCAAGGACAAGTGCAAGGCACCTTCCACTCCTGATTGCGGAGATGTATGCTTTGATGACGGTTATTTGGCCTCCCTTTGTCATACCTCTTCAACATGCCCTGCAGGTTATGACGCAAAGAGACAACAAGGAGGCAATTTGTGCACGAAAGGCACTTACTGCTGCTGCTCTCCAAGCAAAAAAGGCATGTCAGAGGACGCCGATTTAGCTGTAACTGCAAGCATGGCCTGCAACGACGTCTGCGAGACCCTTTACGACAAGAGCTCGTCCACAATTACCCATTACGACCAGAACAAGGACGGCTACATATCCGCTGGTGAGCTGAAGGCAGTGGATTCCGACTACTTCCAGAAAAAAGTGACGAGGGGAGAGGCCGTCGAGCTTGCAGTCTTCAGCTATGCCGAGTTCAACTATCTCGATGCGGGCCAGAACAAGGCAGAGATAAGCCTGAAGCAAGGATGGAACATGGTATCTGCTCCGGGCGTGGCCGTGCCGCTTGACGAGATCAGGGGCTCATGCGCCCTCGGTAAAGGAGGCAAGGCATGGTTCTGGGACGGCGGCAGCTATCAGGCCTCTGATGTTCTCGAGCCCCTGAAAGGCTACTGGATCTATGCGAATGCAGGCTGCATTGCCTCTGTATTGGCAGAAGAAGGCTCCATGCTGTCAGAGGATCTGCATACAGGCTGGAACATGGTCTCCAGCAGCAGGAGCTGGACCGAGATAAGAGAGGACTGCGAGAGGACTGGCAGCATATGGGCATGGGATCCGTCAGCCGGCGAGTATATGAAAGTCCCCAGCTACGACAATATGGATCCGACAAAAGGCTACTGGGTGAAGGTGAAGAAGGCGTGCACGATTGTTTCGTGATTTTCCATATAAAACTCTTAGTTACTAAAGTTTGACAGTATATATACCCCACTATAGAAATCCCTATCTTCCAGAA
>CAYJTA010000078.1:0-5328 GCA_964372825.1 uncultured archaeon
ATGGCAACAAGTGCCAAATTGAGCTGCTCAAGGTCTATGCAGGCCGTCCCGTTCCACGCCATGCTGTCAGGGCAGCAGAACTTCCCTTCCCCTTTTGCCGCATTGTTGCATACAAGTCTCTTGCTCGAGTCGCACTGTCTGGTGCATGCGCATGAAGATCCTTCGCCCATGCCTTTATTCAGGGTGCAGCCATAATCATCCGATTTCTTGTCAGCCGGGCAGCATATAGGCTCGCCGGGCAAGGATGAGCATGTCAGGCCGACCGGACAGTCTACAGAATTTGAGCAGCTTTCCCCTCCGAACTTGCTGCATATCCCATCCCCCTCGCACCAGCTTATCTCCCCTTCCTTTATCTGGCAGTCCGGATCATTCTCCGGATACTCGGGATCCGCCTTGCAGCCTGAGGAGCAGAAGCCATTGCACATCTTGTCGCATACGCAATCAGGATCGCTGTCACAGTCAGGGTCGCATATGCCGTTGCTCTCCTCGCAGTCCAGGTCGCAGAATGTATCCTCAACACCATTTGTATCAGGATCGCATATCATGTCCTTCTGCATCCCTCTGTCCCTTATGCACGTCACATCATACGCCCTCTCCATATCCGTGACATTATTATAGCAGTCCAGGTCGCAGATCTCATCCGTATCGTTTGCAGCTATTATACCATCTTTGGCTATGTCCACGCAGTCCATGTCGCACAGCTCCCCAGTCACCTTGTCATGAACATAGCACTTGGGATCGCAAACCCCCCTGACAAAAGAGCAGCTTGCATCGCAGTCATCGTCATATGGGTCGCAGCCCTGCCTTGTGACCTCAACCAGCACATCCTTCTCAGGGCTCCCATCAAGCCTCACCCTGATCTCATCATCAAACTTGAGCGGATAAAGGCCAGGATTGCCCTTTATTATCAGAACACCGGCCCCAAGGGGCTTGACAGAATCCGTATATATAACGCTTTTTATCCCGCTCTGGGATGCCAGGCTTTCTATGTCAGCCGACGAAACGCTGAACTCTACGTTTGCCGTCTTCACCTCCTTGCAGTTGTTCTCCTTCATGGCAGTGAGCATGCTCAGGAAATCCTCATATGACATCCTCTGCCCTTCAAAGGTTTCGCACACATCCACTTTCGGCGCTATGACCTTTCCAACAAATATTCCGGGAAGCTTGCTTATGCCTTCCGTAATCCTGTCTATGATTGACTTGTCCTTGCCAGTGGAGAAGGAAGTGACAAGCATGATGCCTACAATTAGAACAAGCGCAGCGACTATGACAATCCCTATGGTCTCAAGAGCCAAGCCCTTCATTGGTTTCCTTTAATATTTGTCTTGTTTCCTTATATAGAAATAGAGGCAAAGACGTACAGTGGTTGCATGCATCCAAGCCGGCTGAAGGCCATGATGGTCTACAAGGTGATAGTGATGACAGTAATAGCGGTTGCCGGCGTAATGGTCTTCATCGGCATACTTCTCTTCATCCAGCCCACCCTCATGAGCCCTGCCCTATGCTCTGTCTATCAGGCAGCCCTCGGAGTTATACCCATGCCCAAGGAATCCAAGCCCACCCTGCCCTCCTACTGCCTGCCCCAGACATGCGAAATCCAGAGGTTCAGGATAGACGAGAAGGCAAATATCAAATCCAAGGAAGACCTGGACAAGAGGTTTGCAGACATTGCCCTGCAGTGCTGGAAATGCGCCGACAGCGGCAGGAAGGCCATGGAAATCCTCTGCTTTGAAGGCTATTCCGTCTATCCTGTAACAGAGAAAGGGATTACAGAAGCGATTGAGGCGCAAGGAAAATGCGACCTCCTTCCAAACAGCTTCCTCGATTACGAGAAGCAGGATTACAGCTGCGGCGCAGCCAACAAGCTGTTCTTCAATTCAGAGAAGGAAGAGCTGAAGGAAGATATCGTCATAAAATATGACGCATTCGCCCACAGAATCGTGATAAGCTAATGTCTGCAATTCAGCAGGCAAATGCAGCAGAATGATATGCAATATGAGCAATGCAAGCGGCTGTGCCGCACAAATAATAACATGCTCGCAGTATTATTAATTATGGCCTTCAGCCCTTCTGTCGTGCAGTTTCTGAACCTTTTCGGAAGCAGCGGCAAGAAGCCTGCGGAGGCCAGGCAGACCACAAGGGAGTACAGGCAGTTCAAGAAGGAAGAGGGCATGCTGGACCAGAAGGGATTCGACCTCTTCTATGTGAAGGCCTGCCAGAAGGTCGGCGGCCTTTTGAAGATAAAGCCCCCAAAAAGCATGGAGGAGAAGCTCTACAACGCAGCCCTCATAGCCGACCTTCCGATAACGCCTTCCCAGATAACGGGTTTCACAGTCTTCTCAACCCTTCTTCTCTTCTTCCTCTTCATCCCATTAGCCCTTGGCCAGGGAGGGTATTTTATCTTTGCCCTGCCGCTCCTGGTAGCCTACTACACCTTCACCTACCCCATGTTCGTCGCAGAGGTGACAAAGATAAGGGCAAGCGATGAGAGCATCAAGGTCATCCTCTACATGGTCATCTATCTCCGCCTGAACCCGAATTTCGAAGGGGCCATCTCCTTTGCCGCAAGGCACACCTCCGGCCCGTTCGGAAAGGACCTCAAGAAGATACTCTGGGACCTCCAGATGGGCAAGTTCCAGACCATAAGCGATGCATTCTCCAGCAGGGTGAAGAAATGGATAGAGTGGGACAAGGATTTCCTGGAGAGCTTCCAGACGCTGATTGGCATCTCCATAACAGTGTCGGATGAAAAAAGAAAGAGGCTCCTTAACGATGCCCTCGACCTCATACTCGAGAGGACATACGAGAAGATGAAGGAGTACGGAAGAGCACTGAGGACGCCGACCCTGTTCATCCACACCCTCGGCATAAGCCTTCCGATAATGGGCCTGATAATGTTCCCTATGGTGAGCATATTCCTTGCCGAAAACCCCAACGATCCCGGAAAGGGGGGAGTGAACCCTTGGGGAATAGCAATAGGCTATGACCTGATCCTGCCAGCCTTCCTGTTCTGGTATACACGCAGGGTGATAGCCAAGAGGCCCGGAGCCTATTCCTACCCTGACATCAGCCACCACCCCGAGCTTCCGCCCGAGGGCAAGATACTGATCAAAAGGAAGGGCAAAAGGCCGCTCATGCTGCCTGTCTGGCCCTTCACCCTCCTCATCCTCGTCGTCTTTGCAAGCTCGGGAATAGGCTACCTGCTCAATGTGACCGTGGACTGGCTCAATTACTGTTATGGGGAAGAGAAAAACTGCCTCAACCCCGCCCTCCAGTCATCAGAGCAGTGGAAGGACAGGATAATGCTGGAATTCGACCCGGAATCATGTTATGTCCAGAAATTACCCGGTGTCTGGGAAAGGTATGTTTTTGAAGGCGTCCCGTGCCTACTCATCTCCCCTGCCTTCACCATCATGCTCTATAGCATGTCAGTCATATGGGGCGTTGGTTTTGCCCTCGGCTTCCACTTCTATGCCTCCAGCTTCCAGAGGGTCAGGATAAGGAAGCAGATAAAGGAGCTCGAGTCGGAATTCGTGGTCGGCCTGAGCAGGCTGGGCGATGTCCTCGAGACCAACATGCCCATAGAGACTTCAATAGAGGAAGTGGCCAAGAAATACAAGCTCTACGGCTACAGGTCCAGTCCCATGTACGAGTTCTTCATAAGCCTTCTGAGGCGCATGCGCGACTTCGGCATGACATTCGAGTCAGCCATATTCGACAAGGAGTTCGGCGTAATCAAGAGCTACCCCAGCAAGCTGGTGGAGGACATAATGAAGGTTATGGTCACATCCTCAAAGAAAGGCCCCACGATAGTGGCCCTTGTGACCAAGAGCGTCTCGGAGTTCCTCACGAAGACAAGGAATGTGGAGATACTGATAAGGGACATACTTGACGAGATAGTGAGCAATGCCAAGCTGCAGGTCAGCTTCATAGCCCCTTTTGTCACAGGCATTGTCTCTGCCACAGCTGTCCTCCTGGTGCAGCTCCTCAAGGTGATATCGGATGCGATAGGAAAGGTCATGAGCATGATGGGAGAGAAGACGGCAGAGAGCTCAGTGTCGCAACACTCCATCTTCAACATAAACCTCGCCCAGCTCATACCCCCTTCCATCTTCCAGATAGTGATAGGCACTTACATGCTGGAAGTCGTCATACTGCTCAGCTTCTTCCTCAACGGCCTGGAGAACGGCTTCGACAAGAACACGAGGAACTACATGCTGGGCAAATATCTCATCCTGGGCACCCTCCTATATTCCATAATAGTCCTTGTGGGGATATCCATGTTCGCAGGCGTCATACATAGCATCTGCAGCAGCAAACAGGGCTGCTGAAGCCATTCTCACATTTTGCACAAGATATATCATCCTGCAAAATATGCGGGCCAGAGAACAGGATAAAAATCAATGGCATCTGCAGATTTTCAGGCCACGGCAACCCTGCTGCCCTTCTCAAGCGAAATCGACACAACCCCTGAAGAGAAGTCAGCCCTGATATCCGCCTTGTCCCTGACATCTTCCGGCAGATGCCCCATTATGCTGTCGTAATCAGTATCCATATCCCCTATCAGGTTATAGCAGACAAAAGACTCCCCCATATCTGCGGCAATGAAGCTCCAGCAGCCCTCTATATAGTCCGCTATCTCCTTTGACGAGAAGCTGTCCTTCTTTACCAGTTCCGTATCAAACTCTTCAGCCGGAGGCGGCGGCGGAGGGCTGGACTGGTTATAACGCTGCCAGACGACCATGGATATGACGGCCACGGAAACGAACAGTATGATGAACCGTCCCGCATACTCCAGCGCAAGCTTCCCTTCCAGCCCCCTGCCAGTCTTCATCATGAGATCAGCTCACCAGAACCATATTCCCTTTGTTCTGCAGCAAAATGGAGATGCTGCCTGAGGAGAAATCCGCCTTTATCTGCACCTTCTTCCTCATCTCCTCCGGCATGGCCGCCATCACGCTGCTGCTGTCTGCGCTCATTTTGCCTATCAGCACATAGCATATGGCATCCTTTGCGGCTCCGGAGGCGGCAAAGCTCCAGCAGCCCTCAATGTACCTCGCTATCTGTTTTGCAGAGAACTCATCCTGCCTTATGGTATCAGTTTTTATTTCAGGCACATCTTTGGGTATAATGTCCCTGCCCTTCACGTCTATATAGATGTGCCAGATGAAGTACGATATGACCGCTATGGCAACCGCAAGTATTATGAATTTGCCCACATACTCAAGGGCCAGCTCACCTTTTGACATCCTATTCCCATCCGCCATCCTATCACCTCACCACAACCGTGTTGTCCTTCATATCATATGTGATCAGCACTATCGCCGT
>CAYJTA010000079.1:0-5275 GCA_964372825.1 uncultured archaeon
AAAAGAAATGTTCAGCATGATGCGGAAGTATATGCCATGCCAGACTTAAGGAAACCATAGGCCGGCGTGAGTCATTGGCTTCAAGATATCAGGCAGCCGCAGAAGGTGCTGCTGTCTTTGCAGCCGCCGCAGCCTTCTTGGCTTCCTTCTCAGCCTCTTTCGCCTTTATCAGTTGTTCGTACTGCTTCATTTCGGCCTCTGTTATGGCGCCTTTTCCGACAGTCACTCCCATGCTTCTTGCCGTTCCTATTATCTGCTTCATATAAGGCTCCTCATCAGAGCCGAACTTCATTGTGGCTATCTTCTTTGCCTGCTCTGTGCTCAGATCTCCAATCCTCATGAGGCCAGCTAAACCAGCCCCTTTCTCCACGCCTATCTCCTTTTTTATGAGAGCCGCTGCAGGCGGTGTGCCAATCTCTATCTCCCACTTCTTGGTCTTTGTGTCGACAAGGATTGTGACAGGCACCTGCATGCCAGCAAGGTGTTTTGTCTTCTCGTTTATCTCGCTTACAAGCTGGCCGATGTTGACCTTCAATGGAGCCAGGGCAGGGCCTAAAGGCGGGGCTGGAGTCGCCTTTCCCGCTTCTATCAGCGCCTTGACCTCTTTCTTTTCTGCCATAGCAATCAGAATGTATTATAATTTGGGCGATAGGTATTTAAGCCAAAATCAAGCCTGGATTGGCGCTCGAACACTGGTAAAACAAGTCCTATTGTGCGCCTTCAGCTTTCTTTCCCTCCGAGGCCTTCTTGACGACCTTCACGAACTCAAGGGCTATCGTCACTGGAATCGGGGTTGCAGCCTCGAGCAGCTCCACTGTTATCTCGTCCTTTGTCTTGCTCTGCCTTGATACCCTCCCTTTTTCGCCTCTGAATGGCCCTCCGATTATCTCGATTATGTCCCCGATCTCAACATGTATCCTCTCCTTCTTGTAATCAAGGAAGTGCTTGACCTCGTCTATCTTTATGGGCTTGTCTATCAGGCCTTTTATGTGCATCATCCCGGCAATGGCCTTCTGGACAGCTCCAAGATCCCCTTCAAGGAATATGTAGCCTTTGATCTCTCCGGGATGAAAGACAGACTTCACATTGATATGTTCTGCCCTTATTTTTGTGGATATAAGATCCACCACTATGTCTTCCCTTCCCGTTGTGGTTCTCAGAGAATAAAGCATAGTACTCTATTGAGGCGATTAAAATAAAAGCTTTGGAAGATCCCTTTTGCGATTTCCTTAAGTGATGATTTTCACCTCTTCAAGATCCTATATACCATTTGTTTATTTCCAAAGGCACAAAAATCGATATGGAGAGTGGCATATAGCAATTATATATCTTACAGAAACGAACAATCATTTTATACGCTATCGGGAATCATATGCCGGCAAATATGAAAATCAGGAAGATCAGGAAGCCTATCCCACCTATCACAATCAGGCCAATGGATGATATCTTCGCAGACACTAAAAACTCCTCCTTGTCAGGCTTCCTCGCTATCTGAACGACCCTTCTGTATTCCCTAAATTTTGATGCTATATCGATTTTAAACATACAATCATCTCGCAGATATGTGTTTTAGGCATGTCAGGCAAATATAAGCCTTAAGCCTGATCATGCTTGTCAAATAGATTGATTATCCATTTAAATACCTTTTCCTCCAATACCATAAGTATCCGTTTTAACCCAATACCGTCATACCGCTTCGGCGGGAGGTAAACATGGCAAAAGAGGGCGTACAGGAAAAAGAGAAGAAGGCTGCCAATTATACCGATTCTATAAAATTTGCCAGGCAGAGCTCCAAAAAGAGGAATTTCCCCCAAACCTTTGACCTTATAATCAACTTAAAAGGGATCGACCTCAAGAAACCCGAAAACAGATTCAACATTGAGGTGCAGCTTCCTGAAGGCAGGGGGAAGGAGCCGAGGATAGCATTTTTTGGCGACAGCCTGCTGGAAGAGGCGAGATCTTTAGGCCACACAGTCATAGCCAAAGAAGACATAGAGAAGCTTGCCGGCGACAGGAAGAAAATAAAGAGGTTCGCAAACGAATATGACATTTTCCTTGCAGAAACAACCCTGATGCCGCTTATAGGGAAAACCCTTGGAACAGTTCTCGGTCCAAGAAACAAGCTCCCAAAGCCTGTTCCTCCAAAGGTGAGGCTGCAGCCTTTCATCGAGGCCTCAAGGAAATCTGTCAGAATTTCCCTGAAGGACTCGCCTGTAATCCAGGTGGCCATAGCGTCCGAAGGCATGGCAGACGAGCAAGTTCTAAAAAACCTTGAGGCAGCCTATGCCGTTGTCAGGGACAGGCTTCCGAAAGGGAGGCAGAACATAAGGAACATTCTTCTCAAGCTGACAATGGGAAGGCCTGTGAAACTGGAGGTAAAGTAGTATGGTATCGGAAACAAAGAAAAAGGCTTTGCATGAACTGGCTGATGAGTTGGGGAGATATTCTGTTATAGGCATAGCGGACATGAAAAGTCTCCCTGCACGGCAGCTCCAGGAAATCAGAAAGAAGCTAAAGGGAAAGGCAACTATAAAGATGTACAGGAAGAACCTCATCCTGCTTGCCCTTGAAATGCATAAAGACAAAGGTCTGGACAAGCTGGACAAAAACATAGGTGGGATGCCTGCGCTGCTTTTCAGCAATGAGAACCCCTTCAGGCTTGCAAGGATTATAGAATCGTCCAAATCAAAGGCCTTGGCAAAGGCAAACGATATAGCTCCTTCCGACATCAGCGTTTCAGCAGGCCTTACAGATATTCCTGCGGGCCCTGCCATAGGCGAGCTTCAGAGAGCCAAAATACCGGCAGGAGTGGATGGAGGAAAAATCAAGATTCTGAAGGACACTGTTGTCGCAAAGAAAGGCGAGTCAATAAACGAAGCTTTAGCCAATGTTCTGGCAAAGCTCAACATGAAACCAATGGAGATAGGGCTCAACATTGTTGCAGCATGGGAGAGCGGCCAGATATATCCCAGGGATGTTCTTTTCAAGCCGCCTGAAGCATATCTTGAAGAGCTGAAGCAGGCCTATATGCAGGCCTTCAATTTGAGCGTGCACTCCAACTACTTCGCAAAGGACAATATCAGCTACTTTATAGGCAAAGCGCACAACATAGCCTTGTCTTTGGCGGTCAACGGCGAACTCTATGAAAAAGAAGTTATAGCCATGATCCTCGAAAAGGCGAGGAGGCAGGCAGAAGCTGTAGGCAAAGCAGCGAATATAAATATATAAGACTGTGAACAATGATAGCTTTAAAACAAAGGAGGCAAGCATATGGAACTGGTATACGCAAGCCTGATCCTGCACAACATCAAGCAGCCCATCAATGAGGAAAACATAAAGAAGATCATGCAGGCTGCAGGAGCAAAGCCGGATGAGGCGAAGATAAAAGCCCTGGTAGCTGCCCTTGAAGGCGTCAACATAGACGAAGCCATGAAGCAGGCAGTGATAACGCCTGCAGCACCGTCAGCATCAGCAGCACCGGCAGCTGAGGCAAAGAAGGAAGATGAGAAGAAGGACGAGCAGGCCCAGGAACAGGCAGTGGCAGGCCTAGGCAGCCTTTTTGGCTGAGCAGCCAGCCATGTGAAAGAATGGCAGAATCTCTTAGTATAAGCAGAGCCAATCTTTGGCGGCAAGAGACAGACCCATTGAGAATATTTCTGTTTTTTGCGGTTTGTTTCACTAGTCTATCCCATTAGATTCGCAGTTGCAGAGATTTCGTCAGCGCCATATTCAGCTGATATTTGCCCAAGAAACATAGCATTTATATGTCATCTTTGACAGATTCATATTATATGGAGCGCATAAAGACAGGCATACCAGGATTGGATGACATTCTCAACGGCGGCATACCAAGAAACCAGCTCGTTCTCGTGACAGGCACAAGCGGCACAGGAAAGACTATCATGTGCACCCAGTTCATCTACAATGGGATCACAGCATTCAAGGAAAACGGCGTTTATCTGAGCTTTGAGGAGCCGGACTATTACCTTAAGGAAAACGTGAAAAGTTTCGGGTGGGATCTGGACAAGCTGGAGAGGTCAGGAAAGTTCAGCTTCATCAAGTATGACCCCTATAATGTCGAGGATGTGCTTAACACCTTGGAATCAACAATAAAGGAAATAGGCGCCAAGAGGATTGCCATCGATTCCATTTCTGCACTAGGCCTGTATGTGAGAGACAAGGCAGAGCTGAGAAGAATGATATTCAATCTTGCCCTCACATTAAGGCGCCTTGAGTGCACATCCATGCTCGTCTCCGAAATAGTCTACGGAAGCAAAGGCATAAGCAGATACGGGGTTGAAGAGTTTGTTTCGGATGCCGTCATAGTCATGTACTACGAAAGATTCCAGAACACATTCCTCAGAGCCATGCAGCTTTGGAAGCTGAGAGGGAGCCAGCATTCTGAAAAGCTTCATCCATACAAGATAGACGAAAGTGGAATGACAGTTTTCTCTAATCAGGAGGCATTTGTTTAACCTCTTCAACGCTTTTCCCATTCCTGCGCCACAAAAGAAAACTCATAAGCCCCACATAAGCCATCTGGACTATGCTAGCCGTTGACTCCAGTGCGGCAGCATGATAACTTATCTTTGTTCCGGCCTTGACCCATCCTAACGCCTGCGTATCTCCAGCCTCCTTGTAGCCCAACAGGCATACCTCATTTATCGAGGACTGCCCGGAAAGCTGCAAAATATGCACTACCTCATGCACAGCAATAGAGCTTGTTATTATAAGGACTGCAGCCGCAAGTGAAAATATAATTTTATTCATAATCTATCAGTAGTGAATAAAATAGTTTATTGGTTTAAATACTTTTTATATTAACTTCTATATAGTAACAAATAGATTTATTTACTCTGTATGCGTCCAGGTCTAAAAAAATCGCTTATCCTGAAACACTATAACAGCGTTATCGGCATGCGCAAAATCAAAATTTTAAGATTTGAAATCAGTATGCAGCACTATATCAGTCCAACAGTCTAAACACGCACTTTACTCTTCTAGCCGACATCATCGGTGATATGGAAAAAGGAAGCCTATAACCACCTATTTTTACAGTTTGCTGGATTTTCTCTTTATTCTATTAAATCAGTATACAGCGGCGTTTAGGTTTGATGACATCGGCATGATATGCCTGCTCAACCATGGAGCGTAAAATTCTTAAGAACGCTACAAATAGCCTCTATTGATGAGAAAGAACATTTACGAGTCGTATTTCAGACTGTGCTATCCTGAATTAATTGGACTCTTCATATCCCTATAAAATACCTCCACA
>CAYJTA010000080.1:0-5125 GCA_964372825.1 uncultured archaeon
AGCCTGCCCATACGATAGCATTGGCCAGCACTAACACAGCGACAAGAATGATAAAGAGGAACAGAAAGGAGAGGACATTGTTTTTTGTGGCGCTCCAGCTGAGCCTCAGGGAATCGATCACCCCTTTCTTGTCAATGGCAGCGAAATAGCCTGTCAGAGATAACCTGAGCAGCACCAGTGCCATTGCCGCCAATGCTGCTAAAGACCCTAAGAGCGAAATCAGGCCAAGAGTGGGCGCAGGTCTTACCGGAGAAAGCATGATGAAGCCTGCCACAGCTCCAAACAAGGCCAAAAGGATCATGAAAAGAATCACGAAATCTATGGCAGTCAGGATCAGGAATGTCGTGTACATGGAAGGCGCATAGCCTAAAGCGCCCGAAAAGGAAGGCCTTGTTTTGAGGGCATCAAACGCCATCTTTGTTGCCACAAGGTAGAAGAAAACAGAGACGAGGAAGGAGAGGCCGGAGGATATCAGATAGACTGAAAGCGCTTCCATGAGCTGCAAAAAGGTCGCATTCTCCTTGACATCCGGAGGAGCCAGAACGATGCCAAAAACAGTGCTTATAACAAGCGCAAGCAGGAGCGGCAGCACAACAGCAGGCCTGCCGAGAAATAGTCCAAGAGATTTTCTTGCTATCCCTATGGCATCAAATCCCATACTTGCCTTTTTGGGTTTCTGTGAATATAAAGGCGATGCTTCTTGTTCATGCATATAGAATCTTTTTGGGAAAGGAGAAGGAATCATTTTTCAGACTTGGAACTCGACTGCCAGACGGAATCAAAATAAGGCTTTATGACGTCTTTGGCGGCATGATTGGAATTGGCCCAGAAGGCCACATCCTGGGTCTCGTGCACATCCTTGTCGTCTGTCAGGGCAAAGAGGAAGTGCTTGTCGTCAATGATGAATATCCTCCCGGCGGGGGATGAGAGGTGCCTCATCTCGGCTATCTGGCCGAGGGCATTGACAGCGGCATTGTTGGCCATTGGAGCAAGTATTTTCAGCTTTGTGCCTCTTCTGGCCACTTTCTTGAGCATCCTGAAGTGATTGCTGTAGAGGTCGTTGAGCCCTTGCTCCGTAGTGACTATGCTGATCCTGTTCTTGGCATCCCTGAAGAGCGTTCTTAGCTGCCTGTTTATGGTGTGCCTCCCCTTCAGCGTGCCTATGAGGTCAGCAGGCTGCATCAGGCTGAGGTTCTGCTTGTGTATGCTCTCAAGCTCATTGAGTATCTTCGAACCTGAAAGTTTCTCTATCCTCGTGATCAGGGTCTCATAATTCTTTTCAAGGTTCTGCTTCACCCTCTCCAAAGCTTCCTTGGGATCAAGCGCCACATATTTGATGGGCTTGGAAGGCTGGACAATGGCGAAGCCCTTCTCGGCCAGGCTTTCAAGAACATCATAACTTCTGCTTCTGGGAACATTGGCAAGCTCGGAAAGCTCGGCAGCAGTTGCAACGCCTCTGGCTAGCAAAGCGACATAAATTTTCCTTTCGTACAGATTAAGGCCAATGCTTTTCAGCGCATCGAGCGTTTCCGTTGAAGCAACCATACATGCACCGTTTTTGTCTCAGATCAGTTATTAACTATATTGTCTGCCTATTTAAATGCTTTGCCTTTTTCTACCGTCCTGTGACTTTTCCTCTGAATTAAATTTGGAATTAGCAATATATAGCTGCGTCATGCGTCTGTAGCTTTTGAGGGCTGCTGGAGCATGCTTTTTGAGCGGCTGCATGAAAGACATTCCAAAAAACGATATTCATAGGTCATATAATTCTTGAATTTTTTTTGGTCAAAATCAGCGACTTTTCACGCTTCTTCAGTCTTCCCTTTCTGAATCCCGTAAATCCGTTCAAGCCTCTCCAGATCGTCCGCATCCTCTATTCCCTTGTCCGCTCTCAGCCTGATGAACCTCGGGAACCTCAGGGCATAGCCGGAGGCATAATTCGGGCTTTTCTGTATCTCCTCATAGGCCACTTCTATCACTATCTTCGGCCTGATTTTCACTTCTCCTGCTTCATCATGGCATATATATGGCTTAAGCAGCCTTGTCAGCTCTTCAAATGTCATGTCCGCTTCTCCTGTTTTCTTCTCCTTTATGCCTGTGCCGAGCATGCCGCACGCCATGAATTCAGCTGTATTGGGTTTTCTGATGCCTAAAATCAGGCTTCCAATCCATCCTGCCCTTTTCCCCGTCCCCCACAGGCCGCCTATTATGGCCACATCAAGAGTTTCAAGCGTAGGCTTGACCTTCAGCCAGCCTCCGGCAACCCTCCTGCCGGGCTGGTAGCTTGCCTCAAGGTTCTTGACCATCACCCCTTCCTGGCCTGCCTCTATGGCCTTTTTGTAGAATTTCTCTGCTGTTATCAAATCTTTTGTGATTAATTGTTCCGCAAGATCAAACCTTCCTTCTATTGGAGATATTATATTTTCAAGCATCTTTCTCCTTTTCTCCAGAGGAAGATCAAACAGATGCCTTCCATCAACATATATAGCATCAAAAAGATGCATCTGGACGGGTATTTCCCTGGCCATCTGTTCTATGTCGTACTTCCTGTGTATCCTCTGGCTCAGAACCTGGAAGGGCAGGGGCTTGGAGGTTTTGGTGTCGAAGGCCATCAGTTCGCCTTCAATTATGCATTCTTTGGCCTTGATGCATTTCTTCGCAAACTCCACAAGGTCAGGGAACTGTTTTGTTATGTTTTCCAGACGCCTTGTGTAAATCCATATTTCCTTCCCTTTTTTGTGTATTTGTGCCCTAGCCCCGTCAAATTTGGTTTCAATAGCCGGCCTTTCAAAGCTTTTCAGGGCCTCTTCAAGGGTAAGAGCCTTTTCCGCCAGCAGCACTTCAACAGGCTTGCCTATTTCAAGGGAAGCCTTTTCAAGGCCTTCAAGGCCATTTTGCCTGGCTATCAAGGCCACTTCCCCATAGTCAGGCCTCAGGAACCAGGCCCATTCGACGGCATCAAGTATTCTTTTTTTGATTTTCCTTGATTCTTCGCTGTCTTCCACAAAAACATAATCATACCCTCCCTTTGCCCTCCAGAGGTCTTTGTCTGTTACCCTCCCTTTGTCCACTCTGTTCTTCTTTTTGAAAATCTCGAATGATTTGCCATCTATTTTTCTTTTTTCCAGCAATTTATCAAGAACAGAATCGACATCCAATACTGTTTTACCCTCCTTTCCCAGCAGCTTCATTATCTTCTTCTCATCACAGACAATCTCAGAGAAGAAGGCCTTTGCGATGGCATCCCTCCCAACGCCCTTCTCGACACCCATCCTGAGCTCTCCCAGTATAGTCCTCACGATGTATTTGGCCTCTGTCGGCTGGGCTGAAGAGAGCAGCTCAGAGACAAGCTGGCTTTTCCTGTCCTGGCTTCCAGCGCCTTCTGTATATGCCAGCTTCTGGAGATTTTCCAGCACTTTAGTTACAGAAAGCCCTTTGATGAACAATGTTTTCTGTCTTTTACCCTGTGTCAGTTTTTCTATTACCAGGCCCAAATCTCCAAGCTTCTTGTAGTGCCTCTGTATCTCATTCTCACTGTAACCAGTGGATGAGGATATTGTCTTCAGCATCAGCTGCTGGGCTATGCCTATCTCCTTTTCGTGCCATGATGGAAATACTCTCCCCTGCAGCAGGAGGACAACGGCAGGCAGGATAGAGTCATCCGTCTTCCTTAAAACCTTCGCTATGGCTGATATCTTCTTTAGTCTGGCAGGTGTCTTTTCCAGGTATTCGCAGAGGCCGGCCAGAGTGGAGTAGTCCATTAGAATAATTATTGTTCCCTATAATGTAAATATTGCATGCTAAAAAGGATTTCCCTCCACAATCAGCTATTTAAATGCAGCCATAAATTGGATGCCTATGGGAAGGGAAACAGACAGGGAAGCCATTGAAAACCTGGAGAGGAGGCTGGAGGAGACCATAGAGGGTTTTGGCTCTCCTGAATGTGGAAGAACAGCGGCAATCATCGCCCCAAATGTGGGCAGTGAATCCGTTTTCATGAGAAACATCTCCAATGCCTCAACAGCCCTGCCCCACCTTGGCTTCAGCAGCCTTTACATTGTCTCCTCAGAAAAGGGAATAGCGGAAGCTTCCAGCCCATCAGCGCTCCCCTTCACATTTTTCAGGGGATATGCCCCGACAAAAAGGGGCACGGATGACTGCGTTTCAGACATGGGGAAGGCGGTAAATCAGGGCGATATACTTGCAATTTATATGACCGGCCATGGCTACAGGAACTTTTTTGGAAAGTCGTGCATGACGCTTGATAATGGCACGCTGACTGACAAGGCACTTGCCCGGATGCTTCGAGAAGCACTATGCCAAAAAGAGCCTGTAGGCAAAATAGTTGTAGCTGACCAGTGTTACAGTCTGGGATTTGTCCGGAAGCTTGAGTCAGGAGTCTACAGGGGCATTGCGGCGTCTGAAGAGGGGACATACTACAGCACATTTGCCAAAGCCTTTTTTCCGGCCCTATTAAAGAAAAGAAACCTGAGAGGATCCCTGGAACTTACAAAACAGAACGATTATTTCTCAAGGAAGGGGAAGCATGTGCTGACCTGTGTGTCCTCAGCCGAAAGGAAATATTAGAGGTGCAACATAATATTATTCATGCCAAAAAAATTCTCAGAGGAAGAGGCCAAGCTTCTGCTGGTCTATGAGCAGACCATACTTTCCAAGGAAAGGACTGCCCTCAGCTTCATGCAGATAGGGCTGGTGTTTGTCGGCCTCGGGCTTGGCCTGATAGCTGTCTACATGCAGAGCCATACCCTTGGCCTTGTCATCGGCTTTGCCCTCATAATAATAGGCTGGCTCGAGATGATGGAGTCGCACAAGAAGCTCCAGAAGTACAGCAGGCTGCTGGATGAGGTGAAGGCCAAGCTGAGGAAGATGGGGGTTGAGGTCGCTTAAACTGTACAAAAGTTTAAATTATTGACTAGCCTACATATTTTATGCCTGACGTCTCGACACAGCTGGATGCACTTTACGACATGCAGTGGCAGAAAGCAGAGCGCTTACAGGATGAAGCCAAAAGTCTTGAGAACAAAAGAAGAAGACTGGAGAGATTTCTCAGTAGAATGCATGACGGAAGGAACATTTCCGATGACGGGTTAAGGCTCTGCCTCAA
>CAYJTA010000081.1:0-5094 GCA_964372825.1 uncultured archaeon
GGACTGTTTATATATCTTTCTGAAAATGCAGATTCTTTAGTTGTTTCACTTTAATGGCGTATCTGGAGAACCCGCATCTGTTTTTGCTTGAGGAGAAGTGAATTTCCTTATTCCATAGCTAATTTAAAACCCAGACCACTGATTTAGGATAATTGAACAGAGAAGATGCCTATGGTTCAGATTGTTCGAGCTGACAAGATTGCCGAGTATACCGGCCAGGACGTCACCTTAAAAGGATGGGTCTACAACAGGACAGACAAGGGGAAGCTGATGTTCCTTCTGGTCAGGGATGGCCATGGCTTCGTGCAGTGCGTTGCCCTGAAAGACAATTTTGATCCCGGCCTTTTTGAGAAAATATCGCATCTGCATCAGGAATCCTCTGTGATTGTGACAGGCACAGTCAAGGCCGACAAAAGGGCCCCGGGCATTCCGGGCGGATATGAGCTTTCTGTCAGGCAGCTTGAAATTGTGCAGCCCGCAGCAGAAGGCTACCCTATGAGCCTGAAGGAACATGGCACTGATTTCGCCCTTGAAAACCGCCATTTCTGGATACGGATGCCAAGCCAGTGGGCCATACTCAGGATTCGGGCCACTGTCATACAGGCCATGAGGGAGTGGCTTGACAACAATGGTTTCGTCAACATGGACACGCCAATCATCACGCCTGCGGCATGCGAAGGGACAACAACACTGTTCGAGACTGAATACTTCGACCAGGGGAAAGCTTATCTTGCCCAGAGCGGCCAGCTCTACAACGAGGCCAACATCGCCACCTTCGGCAAGGTGTACTGCTTCGGCCCCACATTCAGGGCGGAGAAATCCAAAACAAGGAGGCACCTTACCGAGTTCTGGATGGTGGAGCCTGAGATAGCTTTCTGCAATCTTGATGGGTTGATGGAGATAGAAGAGCAGTTTGTCAGCCACATTGTCAGAAAAGTATTGTCAGAAAGGCAGGCAGAATTGAAGTCATTAGGACGTGATATCTTAAAGCTGGAGAAGATAAAGCCGCCTTTCCCGAGGATTTCCTATGATGAAGCCATTCAAATGCTAAAAAAGATGCAGGAAGAAACAGAAAACAAGGAGGAAAAGGAGCTCCTGAATATCGAATGGGGCATGGATTTCGGCTCCCCCCATGAGACAAAGCTGGCCGGGCATTTTGACCAGCCGGTCTTCGTGTACGGCTATCCGACACAGATCAAGGCCTTCTACATGGAGCCGTGGCCTGGGAGGCCTGAAGTGAGCAAAAATGCTGACCTTCTGGCCCCTGAAGGCTATGGGGAGATAATCGGAGGGAGCGAGCGCATTTCAGATTATAATCTGCTGCTGCAGCGCATCAGGGAGCACAAGCTGCCTGAAGAGGCTTTCAGATGGTATCTCGACCTCCGTCGTTTTGGAAGCATGCCCCACAGCGGCTTCGGGATGGGTATAGAAAGGACAGTGTCTTGGCTCTGCGGGATAGAGCATATACGGGAAACCATACCTTTCCCGAGGACGATAAACAGGGTGTATCCATAGGTTACTGGACATTGTCGCATACCACCTTCCAATAAGAGGCCCCGGGCAAGCGGGCATGGGCCGCGGAATATATTATGTGCCTGCATAGATCCAAAATACAAGGCCGGCAGAATGCGGCAAAAATCAGGCAAAACAACGGCAAGAATCAACAGAATCCGGAAATTTAACGGCAATTTGGCGGCAAAAAGGTGCAGAAATCAGACAAAAAGCGGCAATAATACGGCAAAACAACGGCAATTGCAGAGAATATTGATCTCACTTTCTGACAAATTTCTCCACAATCGTCTCATAGGCAGGCCTTGCAACGTCGCATACCCCCTCCCGATGAGGGGCCATATGCAGAGGCTACAGTATGCAGTTTCAGTTTGAGGCCAATATTCTTGGAGTCCTTTTGTCCTGGAAAATATCCAAAACGAACTTTCCAGCCAGCCCCTCTTTTTATTCCACAAAGCCCAATATAATTATGCTCAGGAACATAATTTCTGAAAGGGAGAAGGAGCTGCCTCTCCTGACCATAGGCCGGCTTCTCAAACTGGCCGAGGAGGGCAAGGACGTCATATCCTTGGGGCCAGGCGAGCCTGATTTTGCCGCCCCTCCCAATGTCATAGAGGCCGCCATAGAGGCCCTGAAGAAGAAGCAGACACATTATTCTCCTGTCGAAGGAAGGACAGACTTGAAGAAGGCCATAATCAAAAAACTGGAAAAGGAAAACAGCATCCATGCACATGAAAACCAGATTGCAGTGACTACTGGCTCCACTGAAGGCATTTTGCTAAGCCTGTTATGTACAGTCGATCCGGGCCAGGGCGTCCTCCTTCCTGATCCGGGCTTCCTGGCATACAAGCCGACAGCGGAGATACTCAACGGCATGCCTCTGTCCTACAAGCTGAAGGAATCAGAGGCCTTCCAGGTGAACAGGGACGAGCTTGAGAGAATGATCGTCCCTGAGAAGACAAGGGCTGTCATAATAAATACCCCGAGCAACCCCACGGGTGTCGTATATACGAAAAAAACCCTGGAAGAGATAGCGGATTTTGCAAACGAGTACGACCTTCTTATAATTTCAGACGAGGCCTATGAGAAGTTCGTCTATGATGACGCAAAGCACATATCCATAGCCAGCCTGGACGGCATGTTCGACAGGACCATCACCCTCCATTCCTTTTCAAAAAGCTATGCCATGCCGGGCTTCAGGCTTGGCTATGCCGTGGGAAATGAGAAAATAATTTCAGCAATGGCTAAAACACACATATTCACAACCCTGGCAGCCCCCACAATAAGCCAGATCGCCGGGATTGAGGCCCTTGAAGGCAAATCCACCTCCGGTTATGTGAAAAAGATGCTGGACGAGTACGACAGGAGAAGGAGGCTGATCACAAAGGGCATCAACAGGATAAGGAAAATAAGGTGCATAGAGCCCAAAGGGGCCTTCTACGTCTTCCCGAACATAAGGGAGTTTGAAGTCCCAAGCCTCCAGTTTGCTGAATGGCTGCTGAAGGAGGCGAATGTGGTGACGGTCGCAGGCACGGAGTTCGGCAGGAACGGGGAGGGCCACATAAGGCTCAGCTATGCGAGCAGCTATGAGAAGATTGAAACGGCCCTGCAGAGGATTGAGAAGGCTGTCAAGAAGTGGAAGAAGCCGGCCATATAAACGCCACCGAATTCAATCGGCGTATTTAAATATACAGACTCAAATTTAGTGCATGAACAGATTAAAAATGGAAGCCAGACATGAAGCCCAGTGGGTGACAATATCCAGCGATGAATATGAAACCATGAAAGCCACGATAGAGGCCTTCTCTGATCCTGAAATTATGGAGCAGCTGATTAAGAGCGAAGAAGATTTGAAGGCCGGAAGAACCCGAAGCTGGAATGATTTTGTGATTGAAGCCAGAAAGGCCAAGAAAGCGTGAGCTACATTTCATCTTTATGCTTCAGGCCGACGATATAAACAATCTTCATGCTGTCATCCACTTTGTAAAAGATTCTCTATCTGTGCTCGAACCTTATTTCCCAGATGCCTGCCAAAGGGCCCCTTAAAGGCTTTCCGTAAATTTTCGGCTCAAGCTCCAGTTTCCTTATCCTTTTGTCCAGCCTGTCTATAAGATACGGTTCCAGTTTCTTAATTATCTCCTTTTGGGCAGTTTCTGTGATTTCGATCTTATACGCCACATACAATTTTTGGGCGGAGCACATATAAAACCCGCTGTAGTGGAGTGACAGAAGTTGTGACTGCTGGAAGCAATAGTCGGGAGAGATGAAGAAGGCCACATAAGGCTCAGCTATGCGAGCAGCTATGAGAAGATTGAAACGGCCCTGCAGAGGATTGAGAAGGCTGTGAAGAGGTGGAAGCTCAAGCAGTGATCTATTAGACATTAATTTCTGGCCGGATAAGAGGCCCTTATTGCCGCTATGCTTTTCAGGCCCTTCTTCCTGATAAGCTGTTCCTTGTAAATCTTATCCATCTCGCTGGCAGCCATGACAGTTTCTATCGACGGCTCGCCTGTGACAGGGTCGAACCCCATATCCAGAAGCTGCTCATCTGAAAAATCTTCTTTGTGAATTAGGCAAGGAGCCATTGCAATCTTATGGCTATTAAAACGCCTCACAAAGCCGGATCTCACATGCTTGGAGCGGTCCGGACCCTCTCCATTCCCTTTGGGATGGGAATTTCCGTTACCATTCACGTCGACATATCTTTTGGAATTCCCATTCTCCCTGTCAGAAACGTATTGCTTCGATCTTCCGCCATTACCGAGAACCCTTCCGCTTGGGCCGTTGGAAGCAATTTCTTCCACATTCACAAGGTTCTCGTACGCATTCAGAATGCTTCTCCTAAGGGAATCCAAATCTGTGCTAAAAGGTGTGTCTGAGGCGCCGTATTCGACCTCTGAAAAGCTTACATTGCCATCTTCTTCAATGGCACCTTCAATGTATAATACCAATTTAGAACACTCAGAGCCTTTTTTGGTGAGGGCGTAAAACTCGACCTTTGCCCCGCCTTCATCCATCACCGTGCGGAATTCTATATCGTCTATGTCTGTATTATCTTTTTTTCCAAGGTAATTCTGTCCGCATAAGATTCTTACCATATTTATCACTGTTAAGTAGTTGTAATTATATATTTAAATACTTTTCGGTAGCGGGAATGGCGGATTATTCTGCCGAAAAGTCTGTCAAAAATGGAAGAAACCAGACAGTGTCCCTTGATTCCAGCGAAGACAACATGAAATCTGACAAAGGATTTATATAGCTGATGCCCAAGATAATCGGTATCAGAGGTTACTTATGCCTAAGTCAGGCCATCAGCGGCAGGCAGATTATTTGCCATACATCCTCGCAGCCATAGCCAGCAGCCTCGTGACTGCTGCACTCATCTTATTCATCCTTTCCTCTTATATTAGCGATTCAGGAAACAATAATACATCACCAACAATAGCAGCCGACGGAACCATATCAGAGGAAGCCATAGTCACCTCGGTCTTTGCGGATGTGAAGGATTCTGTAGTGCAGGTCAGTTCGTTGTTCATCGCAAGGGACATATTCAGGAGGCCTTTGCCTGCGGAAGGGACAGGGACA
>CAYJTA010000082.1:0-4972 GCA_964372825.1 uncultured archaeon
AGAAGGATGGAAAATGCGAAGCTTATTATAACAACTATGCCGCCTGATTCCGCTATTGAACTGCGGCTCATATGTTTGTTCATGTCGCTTGCTACCAAGCCTGCCCGCTTTGCAACAACAATCCAGAAAGCAGTCAGAAAAAAAGAAAATATAAAGGCTGCGAAAAATGTACTTAAGGCGGCAAAGATTTCTATATTTATGCCTAACATGGATTATATAGCATCCTTAAGCTTAAAATATGTACAATATCGCAGCTGAGATTGATATGCCCCAGTATTTCGATATGAGAAAAAAGGCAATGGAAAACTGGCATATATTGGCTGCTATAGCAATTTTGCTGCTCGCCTTCTGGGTAAGAAGCTTTCCGGCGCGCTTCGGTGAGTTGCAAGGTTTGGACGACTTTTACATGTACAGGCTGAGCGAGTATGTTGTGACTCACAATTTCAAGCTGCCAGATATCGATATGATGAGAAATGCGCCGTATGGAACTGATCCTGGATCAAATGATGCGCCAATGCCGTTCTATGTGCCTGCTCATATATATGCCATGATTTCTGCTACCGGTTTGAAGCTTGATTACCTCGAGTGGGCATTGCTGTGGCCAGCAATTGGCGGTGCCATAGCCGTCTTCATATTTTTCTTTGCAGCCAAAGAACTTTTCAGAAGCAGGCTAACTGCTGTTTTTGCCTCCATAATAATTGCGACCACAGCAGCATTCATAAACAGGACAGCGGCAGGTAATTTTGAAAAAGAGGCTACAGCCGTCATTTTTTGGATGCTTGCCTTATATTTCGTTGTCAGATCCTATAGAGAAAGTGACTGGAGAAGAAGCATAATTTATGGAGGTTTTGGCGGCCTGAATATATTACTCATGCATATGACGTGGGGAGGCGCAGATTTTATCTTATTGATCCTCACTTTTTTCACTTTTCTTTTGGCCATTGTAAATAAGGTGACAAGAGAGTTTGCAGCGGGTTTTACTGCTTTCACTGTTTCGGCGATAGCTCTTTCTAGCCTTACTCGATTCTATATCTCACCGACAGAAACAACGGGCTTGTTTGCTGTGGCAACATCAGCTGTTTTACTGATAAGGCATATTGCAGAACAATACGGCCTCGTGAAAAGGGATTATCTGCCTTACGTTGCGGCTGGCATAATGGTTGCAGGTACTTTACTGCTTTCCGTCCTTGGCCTTTTCATCGAGGTTCCAAATCCTTTGCTGAAAGTTTTGAGCCTGCTGGATTATGGCGCTTCCGTTGAGCTTTCTACAGTGGCTGAAAGCCAGCCGGGAAGCCTGGATGATGTTGTTTCCAGAAACAGCCTCCAATTTGCCAGAAACTCCTTACCGCAGCTTGATTTCATCTTGCCGCTTGCTTCACCTGTTTTTCTGGCTGCCTGCGGCCTGATTCTTTCAGCATATGTGATTCTGAGAAAAAGAGAGACATTCCTATTTCTGCCGATCATAGCTCTTATTGGATCTGTATATAGCGTACTGATATTCATCAGGCTCATGATATTTGTAGGGCCTGCAGTAGCAATGCTGGGCGGCTTTTTCCTTGCCTGGGTGCTTAAGGCATCATATTCTCGGCTGACTGAGGCGCACGAATGTAAAAATACCATCTTTTTCTCCATAGCTGTTGTAGCTGGCATTGCATCTTATTTCATTGTCACATATCTTGGCGAGATATCCCTGCAATCTGTTGCGCCTGTAATTGGCTTCTTATATTATACGGCTTACGTTGCAGCTTTCTATTTCGCATTTAAGGACAGGACAGAAGCTGGACATATGATTTTACTTGCAGGCATCCAGATTATGCTGGCGGCTTTCCTGTGGTTCGGCGGTAAAATAGCCGAAGTGCTGTCGGTTAAAGGATTTTTATCCATACTACTCTCACCAGCATCTTCTGCGCTTTCCACAATTAGCGGGCCATTATCGCTTATCTTCTCGCCGCTTCTTTTTGCGGCCATATTCGCAATTTATAGAGCCTATAAAGAAAAATTAATTGATGCAGGCAGGCCATGGCTCGTTACAGGAATAATTGTGCTGATTCTGGCTGGGATGGGATGGGTGTTTTTGGGCCAGAATTCGATCTTCATTTTGCCTGTATTTGTGACAGCCTCTTTGGCTATCTATATTTTTGCATTTTCAGAAAAAAGGCATGCCAATTTTTTCATTATCCTTTCTGCATTCATGCTATCGACACTCGTTATAGCAGCCAATGTTGCCAACGGCTATACATATGGCCACTTTGAAGGGCCATCAGTATGCCTTCCGGGACTTCTTAAGCCGGGGGAAAAGTGCATAAAAATAGATGAGAAGGGGGAATACATATTCGCCAAGAACCAGCCGTGGTATGAGGCGTTTGGGTTCATGGCAAATGAGACTTCTCCGAAATCAAATTTCCTAAGCTGGTGGGACTTCGGCTACTGGTTCCAGACAAGAGGGCTGAGGCCAAGCGTCACTGACGGCGGATGGGGCTTCAGAAAGGAGGTTGCAGACTGGTTTACGGCACCAACTTCCAAATGGAACAACTTTACTTGGCTGAAGGAAAGGAACGTGAGCCACATTTTCATGGACTACACACTTCCAGGGAAATATGGGGCCATATCCAAAATAGCCAGTGGAGGATCTGAGATATTGGGTATGATGCAATTTCAGAGGACAAACCAGTTTGTGCGGGACAATACCACAGTTATCGAATTCTCTGCAGGGCCTTTCGGTGACGGCTTTTATCGCCACATATGGCTTCCTGTTACACCCACTGGCTTCAAGGGGCCGATACGGTTTTTGGCATCAAAATCTGACGGACAGTATATACCGCAAGGCACAATAGCGGATGTATGCACAAACAGTGGAATAATCAAAGCCTCCAATGAATCGTCAAATGGTTGCATTGCCCTGTCTGATATAGGAGTCTTTCTTATACCTTCGCAGGCGGAAGATACCGTTTTCTCGAGCCTTATGTTCATGGACGGCTATGGATTGCCTGTGGAGAAAGTCTTTGATTCTAGCGCTATCCCAGGTGCTTTTCCGAAGGGGGCGATAAAAATTTATAAAGTTCTGAATGAGGCTGCAAACAGTTCTGTTAGTTAGCAGGCAGGATTATAGCCAACAATCGGTCTGAGCCCTTAATAATATATATCTGCCTATAACCATTTGATAACACATATCCTGCCTTATGAAAGTCGCTGTCTATCACCCGTGGATACATATGAAGGGCGGAGGTGAAAGAATACTCATCGAGCTTTTGAGGAAATCTAGGCATAAGATTACACTTTTTACAAGTCACTATGACAGGAATAGCACCTTTCCTGATTTTGAAAAGTTTAAAGTTATTGAGATTTCAAGAATCCCTATTAAAGGCGAGCTATTCAGAGGCCTTGTTTTCACAGCGCACCTCCTTTTGTCAAAAATCGACCTTCAGAAATTTGATGTGTTTGCAATATCAACGGGCGGCATAGGAGAACTTATATCGATGAGGAACAGGTCAAAACCTATCTTGTGTATTTGTTTGACTCCGCTTAGAATCGCCCATGATATGAGCATATTCCAGTACAAAATGAAAAGAAAAAATTTGGTAAGCAGACAAATATACAAGATATCGATTTTCTTATACAAATTATTGGAAAAGATGGCATGGAAAAAATTTGACAGGGTGATATGCATAAGCGGAAATGTCAGAAAAAGGATATTAGACGGTAAATTGATTGGCAGAGGAAAGATAAGGGTGTCTTACCCGGGAGTGGATTTTGAGAAAGCAGAAACAAACGGCTCTTTCATGCACTATTTCTTCTACCCCAGCAGGTTTGCCTATTATAAAAGGCATGATTTGGCTATAGAAGCGTTCAAAATTTTCAGGAAAAGAAATGGCGGAGATTTCAAACTTGTACTGGCAGGCGGTTTATCAAAGAAGAATAAAGAATATTTCGACAGCATAAAAACGTTAGCCGGCAACGGAAATGATATTGAAATAAGGACAAATATATCGGATGAAGAGATAAGGAGTTTATATAAGAACTGCTATTGTGTGCTCTTCTGCGGCATGAATGAGGACTGGGGGATGATACCCATTGAAGCGGGTTTATATAAAAAGCCTGTGATCAGCGTTGCGGAAGGCGGTCCTCTTGAAAGCGTGATAGACGGGAAAACCGGCTTTCTTGTGCCTGCCCAGCCATGGCCGCTTGCCATGGCCTTGGAGAATATAGTTAAAGATGAGAAGAGAGTCAGAAGGATGGGAGAGGAGAATTTCCGCAATGTAATGAGATTTGAGTGGAAGAAATTTATTAATGATTTTGACATGGAGATTGAAAATATTGCCAAGAATAAGAAAGCAAACCAGAAAGAATAAACTAACCCTTTTCCAGTAAACAAGTGCAAAACAACCCTTTTGCCCAGCTATAAATCACAAAAGCGTTAACGGAAAACAACCCTTTTCGGCTAATTGGCCAGGTTGGCTAGTATGCCAAAAAGCGTTAACGGAAAAACGATATTACCCAAGATGCATGAAGTGCAGATTCTTTGGTGGTCTCACATTAAAACACAGAAAATTTCTTGATGATACACTGCAACACAATAACAACTTCAATCGATGGAGCAGCTTCAAATATCAGGATTAAAAACTCTTCTGTATAATGTCAATTCTGCAAACTTTCACATTATTTCCATATTCTGCGTTGTCATAAGCTTTATATGCCCCCTCTCAGTAATTAGTATCCTGATGGCCATGGGAAGCATTAAGGCGACTGCAATAAAGACCCTGACAACAGACATATTGTCGAAAAACAGGGAGAATTTCAGCAATAATTTCGAGGAAAATAAGAAGAGTTTGGGGGAAGTAGTCCAGATACGCTCGAAAAAAATAAGGAATATTGTTGCAGGCTACATCACACATCTCATTAAAAACGAAAAAAAGAGTCATCCCAAATACAGGCCGAAACAGGATGTGCAGGATACTAGGCGGAAAAGGGGCCA